>NZ_JBQILM010000001.1:0-104464 GCF_056797215.1 Evtepia sp. | reverse complement strand
TGGGAGCTTGTCCGGGTGTCCTGGAACACCTGCCCGCACCCCTCCACACTGCCGGGTCCAGCCATGGTGTGGATACTGATTCCCATGATCTTTCCCTGTCTTGGGACAGTGCAATGTGGTGAGAGTTTGGTATAACTCACCAGTTTGCTGTCACTCATTGGCCTGCTCCTTTCCTGTTTCATTTCGTGCCATTTTGAAACACGTTATTCGTGTTCCTTCTCTTCGTTGTTCGCTTTGGCGTTCAAAACGTCAATGGCCTTGGTAATGGCCGCTGGGATGGGCACCCCCATCAGCCCCGCATTTTCCACAATGGAAATGGTCTCATTGGCCACGAAAGCGATCACCACCGCGTCCCGGATCACCGTCGTCCCCAGCATCAAATCCAGCCGGTGGGCGATGATAACGATCAGCAGGGTTACACCCTTGCGACACAAGCCCTTCCAGCCGGCCCTGCTCTCCAGTGCTCCGGAGGCTGTCTTGGGGCTGGCACGGAACACTCCGGCCACCAGCATCCCCGTGCCATAGTCAATCGCCATAAAGATCAGCAGCGTTACGATGGCCGCGTCCCAGCCGCCGAAGAGGGAGGCAACAGCGCTGCCTGCTACGCCGACCCCCGTTAAAAATCCAGTTTTCATGATGTACCAACCTTTCTCTTTTTCATTCGTGGTGTAGGATATGTCGGCATACTTACTACGGTAGCATCCCCGTCAGCTCGTTGTGCTGCTCCACGGTCAGGCTGCCGGTTGCCAGAAAGATATCCAGCTTTTCCTTCATCCCGTCCGTTCTGCCCAGCTCAATGAGCCGCTTTAACGTGCGGTACAGCATGGGGTCACCTCCTTTCCGTTGGTTCCAAGTTGGTCTTAAGTTTTCCGCAAGTTGGCCGCAAGTTTGCAGAAAATGTATTATTCTGCCACGCCAAGTTCCAGCATGGTCAGCCGGACTTCCTGGTCCACCGCCATCTCCATAAGGTCCGCGCTGGCGGCGTGGAGGGCTTCCGGGGTCTGCTGCGCCTGCTGTCTGCACAGGGCCAGGTAGGCAGCTTGTCCCATGTCGCGGATTTTGACCGCCTCCCCCATGGTGTCAGGCACGTCGGCCACCTCCAGGCCGTCCATCCACTCGTCGGCTTCCAGGTGGAGGGGCTGGACGTTCTTGCCCAGGGCGATGGCTTCCTCGGCGGTGGGGGAGTAATGGGTGACGGTTTTCTCCACAAACTCCCCGTTTTCGTTGAGGTGAAACTCGGTATTGGTAGACTGATAACGCAAAACCTGTATGATTCTTCCATACATTCGGAACATCTTTATCCATCCTTAGTTATATTTGTTGTTGGCGAATGTGTTTCCGGTTCCGTTGTTCGTATAGTTCTTGCCCATTATATTGTTGCTTGAAATAAGATTGTTTTGGGCATCGTTGGTAAGACTGATACTATAATCATAAACCGTATAATCTCCCGTGGTTCCGTTTCCTCTAATACACGTATTCCCGGTTACTGTGTTGTTTTTGCTAGAACTTATGTTTATTCCATTGCTGTTTTCTTTACACACATTGCCGCTTACTGCATTGTTGTTTGAATTAGAATCTAGGCTTATCCCATTATTATTTTCTTTACACATATTCCCGCTTACTGTATTATTGTTCGAGCTAGACCCCAAGGATATGCCGTTGAAGTTGTCGTTGCACGTATTCCCAATTATTGTGTTGTTTGAGCTAGAATTTATGTTTATGCCTTGCCCACTACTATTGCTGTTTCTGCAAACATTCCCTATTAGCGTATTTCCGTTTGAGTTGCTCCACAGTTGTATTCCTGCATTGCATTTTTCAAAAATATTCCCAGTTATTGTGTTGTTTTCGCTAGAATCCAAGGATACCCCTTGATATTTGCAATTTTCAAACGCATTATTGCATATTTTGTTTTTCCCCGACTGCGAAACCAAGGCGATTCCAGATGAGCCCATATTGGCTCCCGTATTCCCAATTATTATATTGTTTGAACTAGAAAATATATATATGGCGCTTTTGTTGTTATTGTTGACCTCATTACCGATTATTTTGTTGTTTGAACCGTTAGATACGCAAATGCCAAAGCCATATGAAGAATCATATGTGCCGCCTTTCGCCCCATCCAACGAAAAAAACTGGATTGTGTTATTACTGGAACTAACAAATACTAATGCGTAATTTTTAGAATCACCAAGAAAAAATCTTTTTAGTATGGTGCTTCCGCCGTTCCCGGAAAGTGTGACATTATTCTTTTTTACCAATACGGAATTGGTTAGATTGTATGTCCCATCAAGGACGACCACCTCCCCGCCATCATCGGGAAGTGCTGTAATTGCGGCATTGATTTCTACTTGGTCGGCGGTACCATCGCAGAGATAGTCCACTTTATCTGCCGTCCAGCCTGCGGTAGTGGTACCAACAGTGAAGCGAGCAACCCGCTTCGCCTCCGCATCAGGCAGTTGGCCCTTTGGAATTTTTGCATTTTTATCCAATGTTGCTACCCCGTGGGCTGCGCCCTTCTGGTCTATCGGGATGTAGCCCATATCTGGAAGCTGATCGACTGGTATCTTCCCGTTAGCGTCCAGATCGGCCTTTCCTCCTTGCCCGCTCTGAAACTCCTTCAATTCGTCATCCTGCCTTTTTAACTCCTGATCAATTTTATCCATGTTGCTATTTTGAACCCCTACATCATAAAATTCAGATGCAAGCGGCTTGATCAGGTTATAGTTTTGGGTTTTATCCGCCACCTTCAAATACCTCGTTTCTTAAATCGTAATGCGAAAAAACTGCAAGCTGAGCGTGCGTAAACCTTCCAAGCTCATGATAACTGTTGTAGGGCCGGGATATCTGCAAGATCAGATTCTGGGGACTGACCCGCTCCAACAGTGCCGCCACGTCGTTGTAGTTGTTCTTGGCCGCCAGGCCCAGCTTCACGTCCAGGGTGTAGCCCTCCACCACCTGCGCCGAGAAATTCCCAGGGCCGCACAGCGTTCCCAGGATGTTCCGCAGCTGAGAGAGGCTATAGGGCAATTCCTCATTGAGCCGGGTCAAAATACGAAAGCGGCGGTCCTCCAGGCCGTCGGTGGCCTTGGGGACGATATGCAGTATCTTTTCCCAGCGGGACAGCCCTGCGTTGCCTGCCGTCATGAGAAATTGATCCTCCAACAGCCCATCCGCGGCCTGCCAGGCCCGTTCAAATTCCGGCTGCTCCCCGTCCATCATGGCCTGGTATTCCGCATAAGCCCGAACCACATAGGGCAGATAGTCAATCAGCCGCCGCTCCAAGCTGTCACCCCCTCCACCGTAATTTCGCCTAACACCGGGATACGGTCTGGGGGCAGGGGACAGTTGGCCGCTTCGCCGTTGATCTGCGTCCCGGCAATATCCAGCACCCCGGATACCCCCAAGATGCGGCTCTCCAACTGGCTCAGGCGCACCACCAAGGCGTCCTCCTGGTCTGCCCAGCTCTCCGCCAGCTCGTGGAAATAATCGGTGATGGCCTCGGTGATGTAGGGAGCCACCGCCTCCCAGTTCCAGTCTGTTTGATAGAACAGGCAGAAGGACAGGTTTACCACCGCGTCCTGGACCCCCTCTACCATCACCACATGACCGATGGGCGCAATGCCTTCCCCCTCCCCAGCATTTTGTAACGGGTCCACTATGTTCTGCACCAACTCCACCAGGGCAGCAGAGGGTGCGGCATAAGCGCTGTCAATCACCGTCACTTTCACCGTACCGCCCACGGTCAAATGGCGCTCCGCAGCAGCGGCATAGACGGCCTCTAGCCACGCCCTTACCCCCCCTGAGGCAGATGCTCCGGCAATCCACTCCGCTGTCCCCTCCGGCGGCAGGAGCGCCGCCGGTTTGATGTTCCCGTTCCAGGCCCGGTAGACCTTCGCCCCGCCCACGCCGGGAATGGCGTTGATCTTCTCCAGATAGTCGGCCCGGTTGCCGCCGAAGGCCTGGGCATTGAGGCTGTCAAAGTACCGCTTGCGGAACGCCTCGGTGTCCTCCTCGTCCTCGCCAGGCACCAGCAGGCCCGTGATGGTACAGCTTTCCAAGCCCTCCACATAGTCGATGGGCAAGACCGGGCCGCTCCAGGCGTTGCCGATCTCCCCCGCCGTCTCACAGGTCAGCTCATACGCTCCGTTCCCGAAGCTGTCCGTGACGCCGTAGTTGCAGGCACCGATGGAAAAGCGGGTGTTGGCATCCAGCTCCAGGGTAGGCGGGGTGATCTGTAAGCGCAGGGTGGCAGGGGTGGCGGAGTAGGGCACGATGCCACGTTCCGCCGCCCGGAGCAGCAGGTATTCCCGGCTGGCCGTATCCGCAAAAGTCTCCCGCAGGATGTTGTCCAGCTGCAAGTACAGGTTCTGCAGTTCCACCGCCGCCGGGGCATGGCTCAGCCAGACCAGGGACCCTTCCCGGGTGTCCAGGTTGGCATTGACCGACCGGGCTTTCTCCAGCATCCGCTCCAGCAGCAGTTCATACGTGATCTCTTCATACATCAGATATCCACCTCCATTCCAGTACGGAATGCACCAAAAATGCTGACCACCCGAAAGGTCGTCAGCACCCGCTTCTTCCCGGATTCAAAAGAGAAGTCCTCCACGGCGGTGATCCGGTCGTCCTGGAGCAGGGCCTCCGTCACCCGCCGCTGGATTTCCACCACGCAGTAGGCCAAAGGTTTTCCGATGAGGCCCCGCAGTTCCACGCCGTAGTTCCAGGAGTGGATGAGCCAGTCGTAGCGCTCAGTATTCAGGATCAGAAAGACGGCCTGCTCCACCGCCTCCAACTGGTCCGTCATGCCTCGGACCGCCAGCTCCTGGTGGTCCAGCCGAAAGGTCCGGCTGGGCGGGTTGGCCTCCACGGTGAAATCCTGGGTCAAGTCGTCCTCATATACCGTAGGCAGCACCTATAAACTCCCCTCCTTTCCGAGAATCAAAAACTGCTGTCCGCCCTGGAAGCGGAGCAGGACCAGGCGGTCCCCTTCCTCAAAGGTTGGAACCGGGGTCAGGGCGAGAAAAAATTCCTTCGGGTATTCCTCCTGCTGGGACAGCCGGATTTTCAGCGGAGCCAGGGAGGAAACGGTGCCAAAGAGCAGGGCCGCAGGCTTGCGGGCCTCCACGGCGTTCACCGCCACCTGCTTGATAATCTCAATAAATCCCGTCATGCCGCAAACTCCCCCCGAATGCCCGACAGGGACAGGTCCATGGTGTGCAGGCCGTGTTCCCAGGTGTGGGTCACTTTCTCCACGCACATATAGTTGTTGACCGCGATATCCCCCAGGCCCATCTTCACCACCACCAGGCTCCCGCCCCGGACCCGGAGGTCCCCAAAGGCCCCCTTGATGGTCAGGGTGCGGTGTTTCTTGTTGTAATAGTTCAGCAGGATTTTCGCCCGCTCCGCCAGCAGCGCCGCCGTGGGGCTGCCGTCGATTTTCTCATAGTATTGCAGCTGCCCCCACTTGCCCTGGTTCACCGGCTCGTTGGTGACGTGGGTCTCCCGCTCCCCGGTCTGGTCGTTGTCCACCGCCAGCTTGATCTTGTTGTAGGTGTCCTTGTCGATGCTGGATTCATAGTCGTAGCCCTTGGCGGTATCCTCGTCCACCACCACGTCCAGGATCATGTCTTTCAGAGGCTTCAGGGTCAGCTCGCCGAAGTCGTCATAGAGGACATACAGCACCCCTGTATTCACCACCGTCAGGTCCGAAGCGTTTTGCAGCATATCCAAAAGGGTCCCCTCCTCGATGCGGCTGGGGATTTTATACTTGGTGTCGGCCACGGCCCCCACCTGGAGGTGGTAGTCCGTGGCGATCATGGACAGCAGTTCGGCGTAGGTCTTGTTGGTGTAGGAGAGGGTGTCCTTGTTCTTGAGATAGCGCAGCTGGTCGTAGGCGGTCACATTGATCTGGAGGTTATCGCTGCGGCTCTTCTTGAACACGAAGCCCGCGAATACCGGCTTGCCGTTGAAGCGAAGGGTAACGGGGTTCCCCTCCTGGAAGTTGAGCACACCGTCCTTCAAAACTGTAAAGGTCAGCTTGGAGGGCGCCCCCTTGCGGCTATGCTCCAGCTTGACACTGCCCTCCACCGCCGGCAGATAGATCTGGTCGTTCTGAATGAGGATTTCCACCCCGTAGGACAGATGCGCCGGAAGCCCGGTCAGGGTGATCTTCTGGGCGGTGCCGGTCCCGGTGGTGGATTTCGCCACTACGGTGGTGATCTCCTTGCTGGCCGGGGCGGCGTTTTCGCTGGAACCAGAGCTTCCCCCAGACGTGCCGCTCTTCTTCCCGGACGCCGAGGACGCAGACCCACCTCCGCCGTAGGCCGGGCCGGTATAGCTGGTATTGCCCCGCGACACATAGTTCAGGGGGTTCTTGCACACGCCCCCGATCTGGACCTCAAAGTGCAGGTGCGGCCCCGTGGAGCAGCCCGTAGACCCCACCAGGGCGATCTTCTGCCCTGCCTTGACCTGGGCCCCCACGGAAACGATGATCTTGCTGCAATGCTGGTACAGGGTCACGATGCCGCCCCCGTGGTCCAGCTTGAGAAAATTCCCCCGGATGCTGGAATACCCCCGATAGATGCACTTCCCCGGCTTGGCCGCCAGGATGGACGTTCCGGCTCCGGCGGCGATGTCGATGCCGTAGTGGTAGGAAGATGCCCCTTTCTTGGGCGGCTTTCTCGGCCCGAACTTACTGGACACATAGCCCCCCGCACAGGGCCAGACATAAGCGCTCATGGCGTCCCTCCTCTCATTTCGCGGGCAGTTTTAAGATCGTTCCGGCGAAGAGCCAGTAGCCGTTGGAGCTGCTGGCTTTGCCGTGCTTCCTGGCGTCGGCGTCCAGGGTTTCCAGATTCAGCTTAATGATCTCCGGATACCGGGTGCCGCTGCCCAGGTATTTCTTGGCGATGTTCCAGAGGCAGTCCCCGGATTTTACGGTATAGGTTTCCTCCGTGGTCTTGCCGGTGGTGGGACGGTCCTCCTGCTTCACCGCGGCGGTGGTCTGGTTCTGCTCCTGCTTGAAGGTGATGGTTTTCGTCGTGTACCCCCGGTGCTGGAGCAGGGTGATCTCCACATACACGTCCCGCCCGTAGCGTTCCGCGTCCTCGGTGAGGCTGTAATCCTCCAGGGAGACGGTGAAGCTGCTCTGCGCCCAGCCCTGGGGACGTACCACCTGGAACAGGAAGGGTTTTAATCCGTTCTTCAATGCCTCCAGCTTATCCAGGAAGTGGACCGGGCCTTGAAAGCCGCTCAAATACTGGGCGAAAGGATAGGGAGAGGCAGGCAGCAGGGCCGAGAAGGTGATCTTCGACAGCCCCGGCCGCTTGAGGATGCCCACCTCCTCCCCGTTGATGAGGGTGAGGGTCTTGTTCTGGTTGTTGATCTTCACCGTCAGCTTTTCCGGCGCCACCGGCAGCAGTTCTCCGTCCAGATAAAACTGGTACATCAGATATGCACCCCCTCGCTGACCTCGATCATGGCTTCCTCCAGCTTCTTTTCCAGGTCCGAGACGATACCGTCCAGGTCCTGGGTGCCAGAGACGTTGTTGTGGTTGGTCATTTCCACCTTGATCTCGGCGGTGGTGAAGCGGTTGATGGCCTCCCGCTCTGCGATCTCCCGCAGGAGTTTTAGCTCTTCCTTGGTCAAGTCCAGGGCGTCGGCCATGTCTGCCGTGTTTCCGGCAGTATCCCCGGCGGCGTTCTGGATTTGGTCCAGGACATTGCCCAGGTCGTAGCCCTCCCCCTTGCCCAGGTCCGGCGCCTTGAAGAGGTTGGATACCTTCTCGCCTAAACCCTTGCCGAAGGAATAGCCCTTGTCCCAGGCGGCGGAATACTCAAACCGCTGCAAGTGCATCTGCTGGGCGTCCATCTTCTCCATGACCTCAACACCTTTGCCGAAGGTCTTGTCTACCCAGCCTCCCAGGGAATTCCGCCAGTTCTGCACCGCCCCGGCCAGGTTGGAGCCGAACACGGTATCAATGGCCGACGCCAGGGATTGCAGGACCGACAGCACCGTGTCCGCCAGATCAAAGAACAGACGGCACACCGCCGCCACCGGGTCGTCAAATACCGTGGCGATAAAGTTGGCAACAGCGGCGATCAGGTTGTAGATCAGCACGAACACATCCACCACCAGGTTATAAAAGACGATGAACAGATTCCCCACGAAGGCCAGGGCGGCCATAAAGGCCCCGCAGACGATCCCCGTGGCGGAAACCGACGTCCCGGCGAAGTGGTTCATCGCGCCCACCGCCGCGTAAAGCACCGCGATCAGAGCGATCACCGCCAGCACGATCCAGGTGATGGGGGAGGCCATCAGGGCGGAGTTGAACACCAGTGTCGCTGCCGAAGCCGCCGCTGTGCTCCCGGTCAGGACGCCGTAGCCGATGGACAGGAAATTGACCACCGCGGCATGAGCCGCTTTCAGCGCTCCGCTGACCGCTTCCACCACCAGCGCCCCCTTGGTCACCGCCAGATAAAACAGCATCGCCGCAGCCACACCCAGGATAATAGGCTCGATCCAGCTCCAGTTTTCCGCGATGAGGTTCGCGGCAGAGAGCATCAGGTCCAATACCTCCGCCGCCACCTGGGCCACCAGAGCGAGACCGCCCAGGGTGCCGCTTGCCACCCTCTGGAACTGCTCACTGTTGGCGATCTCATTCAGCCTTTGGAGGACTGGGGAGAACAGCGTCAGGGCGGTGTTCTGCATACTCGTCGCCACCTGAGCCCAGGTCTTGGGCATGGAGTCAAACTTGGCGTTGGTCTCCTCGGCGGCGGCGAACATGGCGTTTTTCACGACTTCCGCCGTGATAAGTCCTTCCTCGGCATAGCTTTTGATGGAGCCTTCTGCCGCCCCCATGTACTGTTCGATGGCCCTTGCAATGCCGGGGGCGTTCTCCAGGATACTGTTTAGCTCTTCGCCCCGCAGCGCCCCCGCCCCCATGGCCTGGGTGAGCTGGAGCATGGCGGCGGACTGCCCCTCCGCCGAGGCCCCGCCGATGACGAATTGCTTGTTGATCTGCTCCATAAAGGCGATCAGCTCATCGTTGCCAGAGAAGGCCGACTTGGCGTTGGCCCCCATGCTGGCAATGGCGGAGGCGGTGTCAAAGTATGCCGCCCTGGAGTTTTGGGCGGAGGCCATGACCTTGGCCTCCAGCTCCGCCACACTGCCCCCATCGTCCACGATGAGGTCCAGGCGGGCAGTGGTGCTGGCCAGGGTGTCGGACAGGCCGATCACCTTTTTCATCCCTGCCAGCCCGCCCAAAGTCAGGGCGATGCCCTTGAATTTGCCCAAAAGACCCCCGGCGCCGTCGGTCCCGTCGCGGATGTGTCCATTCAGGCGCTGCTGCTCCCGGTCCGCGTCCCGGATGGGGCCTTCCAGGTCGTCAAAGGCCGCGCGGGCGCGGGCCAGTTCTTCCCGTGCCCGTGCCAGGGCGGCGGTGTCGACGGCGCTGCGGGAGGCGTCTTGCAGATTTTCAAAGCTGTCTAGGACGGTCCCCAGGGCCGTAGTGATGCTTCGCAGGGGGCGGGACATCCCGTCATAGAGGGCCAGGGCCGTGCGGATGGTGGCCATAGGCGTGTGCCTCCCTTCTTATGGTTTCTTTTCCAGCTCCCGCCGCTGCTTGGCCTCTGCCTTCACCCGCTGGTTGACGGCGGCGATCAAAAAGGCCCGCTCCCGGCGGGGCAGTTGGAATACCTGGGAGGGCAGCAGGTGAAGCTCATGCAGGCAGTAGTAGCACAGATTCGCCTCCCCGTCGCCCTCCTCGATTAGTTTTTTGCCACATCCACCTCGTCCTCCAAGGTATTCTCAAAGCCGCAGACCTCCTGGACCTTTTGGAGGTAGTCGACATACTCCCCAGGCGTCAGCATGGTCTTCAAGACGGCCTCCGCGCCCAGGACGTGGTAGCTGTCCTGGAGGGCCTTGTCGTGGAGGTTGGGGAACACGGTACAGGCCACCGCCAGCTTGCCCAGGTAGGCGTCATAGTCTGTTTCCCGCTGGGTGAGGTTCTTCCGGCCGGGAACGGGAACCCGTTTGGCGCAGCTCTGACGCAAGGCTTCGTCCTCGGTGCCGGTGATGGTCTTGATCTCCCACTCTACGGGCTTTTGTTTCCCGGTCTTGGGGTCTGTCTCGTCAGACAGGAAGCGCTGAGACGCGGCGTACTTGACGTGCTCCACCGAGAGCGCGTTTTCTGCGAAAAATGCGGATAAGCTCATGTGAAATCCCTCCTAAAATCAAATCATTCCGTCCAGCAGGTTGAAGGTCTCCGGCATATCGAAGTCCTCAAAGGTGAAGTCCAGCTCCTCGTCCAGGTAGTCCGCATCGGCGTCGAACTTGGTGAGGATGCCGCCGTTGACGTTGCAGTCCTTCAGGATGATGGTCTGTCTCCCCACCGCAGCGGTCTCATCCTCGTTGGTGACCTGGATGTCGAAGTAAACGTCCTCCCCGGTATCCTTGTAGCGGGCCAGAAGCTCCCGGAAGAGGCTGGTGTTGAAGTGGAACTTGGCCGAGCCCGTCCCCTTCCAGCCGGTGGCCTTGTTGCCCTTGCCGGTCTTGCCCAGGATGGGGACTTCCTTCTTGGTTTTCTCAATCTTCGCTTCCAGGCTGATGGCCTGCATCAGGTTGTAGCGGTTGCCTTCAATGGTGACATAGCACTCCGCCTGAGAAGCGGAAATGGTATCCTTTGCGTGCATGGTTGCTGCCATCGTTCATCCCTCCCTTCGCTCAGGAAACATAGACCGTCATATAAAGCTGCTCCATGGCGTTCACCGGAGTCACGGCATCGGTCACCACCACGGACTTCTTGTTGTCCCCCTTCTCCACGGTCACGGACTCCCCGGAGAAGTCCTCAATGGCCCGGATGGTCTGGAGCTGCTCGTGATGCTTGACGATATCCGCCCAGAGGCTGATCCGCCCGGCGTTGTCGTTGGGGACCTTGCCCAGGTACTTCCTGGCAAAGAGGACCGCAATGTCATTGGCGATCTGGTCCAGGACCCGGATGGTCTGATTGCTGGAGAAGTCGGCGCTCTTGGTGTCGGTGACGGAGACGAAGGTGTTGATATCCGACAGCACCACCGGCTTCTCGTCCACCTGATGGAAGAGGAAGGCTCCCTCCTGAATGCCGGCCTCCAGCTGGGTCTGGGTGTAGTCAGTATCGGGAGTATACTCTCCGTCGTAGGCCATATTGGTGGCGGAGGCGTTCACCGCCGTACCGGCTACCACGCCCGTCACCCAGGGGATCAGGGCGGTGCTTTCCTTGTCCTCCGCCAGGCCGTTCTTGACGCTGACCACGCCCTCATAGTCCGCCAGATGGGTGTGGACCACCAGCTGGAACTTCTTGCCCACCTCGTCCCGCATTCGCGCACAGAAGGCAGAAAACAGGCCCTTGATGATGGGGTCCTTGGAGGGACAGCCCATGGCGTTGAAGTTGTAGACCTCCACCCGGTCCAGGTAGGTCTGATAGGCTGCGTCCTGCACCTGTCCGTTCTCGCCGCCGGTGAGGGGCGTCCCGGCAGCCAGGGCCAGGGCGGCGTCCTTTTTCCAGCATACAAAGTCGTTGTCCTGCAATTCCGACACGCCGCTGACCCCTGCCTGGGCGTCCACTTGGGTGGTATCCAGGTAGGTGTACACGTCGAAGAGGGGGGCTTCCTCGGTGCTGTCCTCTCCGGCCTCCACCACCAGGCGCAGAGCATTCCCCCGGACGCCGGGATACCTGGCCTCGGCAAAGGCGTTGGCCGCTTTCTTTCCCTCTGTGTTGAGACGGAAGCAATGGACCGTTTTCGCATGGGCGAAAATCTCCCGCAGGGGGCGCAGCTTCGGGGCGGTGTAAGCGTAGCCGAAAATCTTCAGGCTATCCTTCTGGAACGCCTCTCGCTCTACGGTAAAGACAGCCCCCTCCGGCCCCCAGTCCAAGGGCAGAGGGAGAGTAGCCGTCCCCCGGTCCGAGAGGGACGCGCTGGCACGGGCCACCGACACGAAGTTCATATAAGCGCCGGGCAGCACCTTGTTCTGAACCAGGAAGGTTCCTCCGCCGAGTGCCATTATCTCACCTTGCCTTTCATAAATCGCTGGAGCAGGCCGTCCACCTGTTCTATGGTGTAAGTCTCGCCGTCCTTCAGCAGGACAGACAACAGGTCCTGCCGTCCGACGTAGCGCCGGAAAGTCAGGACCTGCCGCTTGCTGAACACCGCCGGAGCGGCTTTCTTATCGTTGCTCTTCTCGCTCATGTGAGCCTCCTTCCTGCCGGAGCGTCAAGTCCTCCATGGGGATTTCCTGACGCTCTTTATAGACATAATGGGGGTACTCCACCAGGGCGTGAAGCACCCCGTCCACCCGCTCAAAGCGGAGGTCCCGGCCCCGGAGCTGGTCCCCGGCGGGGGTGGTGATGATCTCCAGGGCCTGGGTCAGGCGGTCCGCTATGGCAAGGCACTCGGCGTCCCCTTTGCGGGGATAGTAGATCACATCCACCGTGATCTCTCTGCGGTATCGCGCCCCTAGCTGGGGAACTTGGGCGGCCGTAGGGATCACCACCGTAAAGTCTCCCGGCGTCAGGCCCTGCTGCACGTCTCCGCCGTGAATTTTCACCGGAGGCGGGAAGGCAGCATGAAGGGCCAGGGTCACGCCGTCAAAGACGCTGTTGAAACTGATCTCAGCCATTACCGCCCATCGCCTCCCGCAAATACCGCCGCAGCTTCTGTTCGATCACTCGTGGGGCCATCTGCTGAAGTTCCCGCTCCGAGATGGTCAGGAAATACTGCCCCGGCACCCAGCCGTTTCCGCCTCGCTTGCGGTGGCCGAACTCCACATAGCTGGCATAGTGGACCGGGTTGATAACTTCTACCGTGTAAATCCCGCCCTGTTTGGTGACAGGCAATGCGTCAGCGTATGCCTTGGCCCCTCTGGTCCCTGTCCCCCGGCCACCTTTGGCCTCAGCCTCTGTGCGGGCCGTCCAGCCCCGGCGGAGGGTGCCGCCCTTCTTCCCGCTGCCGCGCTTGTACTTCCCCACCGGGGTTTTGGGGATCACCAGGGCCAGCAGGCGGGCCGCCAGCTCTTTGGATACGGAGGTACAGAAACGGTCCAGCTCTGCGCCCTGGAGGCGTCCCAGTTGGTCCCGCAGGTTTTGTAATTGCCGGAAATCGCAGTTTCCCCAGCTTGCCATCAGGTCCACCCCCTGAACACTTCCAGCGGGATTTCCTGGTGACAGGAGTACACCGCTGCCTTGCCGCTGCGGGCATAATCACGGGTGACGCCATTCTGGGTGACGGTGACCTTGGACCCTTCCGGGATATCCACCGCCGGGTCGATATAGAGCGTGACCCCCTGGCCTGCCTGGGCGGCTTCCTCCTCCGGGACGGCAGGGCTGACGGTGCGGTAAGACACCCGGCAGGGTGCCTCTTCCACCGTCACCCGCTCCACCGGCTCGGTACGGCCCGTGGCGGGGTCCAAAACACCCTCCAACACCGACACGGAAGCCATCCCAGACCACAGGCTCTGTATGGCCTTCTTACGTCTCACCATGCCAGCCTCCTGTACGCCCCAAGCACATCTTCCGCTGGGTGGGCCATGGCGGCCAGACGGGCCAGAAAGCGGTTCTCCGGGGTGTCTACGCCGTCACTGGCTCCGGCAAAGGTGACGGACACGTCCCCTTCGGTGATGCTCTTGGGGGCAGAGGAGAAGTCTAAACCCGCGATCTCCAGGGTGCCAGCCGCCAGTCTGCCCTCCAGGAAGGCCCCTGTCACCAAGTCCGCCAGGGTATAAAAAAGACCCTCCGGCAGCTCCTTGTGGTGGATGCTGGTCAGAAGGTCCTGGCGGCACTTGGCCTCCAGGTAGTCCAGGGCGGGGGCGTCCTCCTCCGTGAGTGTATAGCCCAGCATAGACAGCCGGAGCGTCACGGCTTCCCGCAGGTCCATCCCCATCACCCCCTGGAGAGGATGCGGCACAGAGCGATAGCCTTGTCGTCAATATAGGACCGGTTGGCCGCGGTCGTCTCCCCGGAGTGTACGATATCCCAGTTGGCCCCGTTGGACAGCTCGGCATCTGTGGGAGACAGGGACGCCTGGGACGTCTTCTCGTAGCTGATCCCCTTGGGCGCGAACACCTTCCGCTGACGGGTGTAGAGGGTATCCTGGCCGCCGTTGGTCTTGGGGTCACGGGCCATTTCGTAGGGCTCCTTGACGCCGATGTCCTCATACTCAATGGCGCCCTCTCCCAGGACGTAGCTGGTGTAGCGGGTATAGCCGTCGCCCTTGCCGCTGGCGCTCTCTGCCACCTCTTCCACGGGCATTCCGTCGTCGGCGATCACTAACTTGCCGTTCCAGGCGTACAGGTCCAGGTCACGGGTGATGCCGTCCTTGTCCGTATACTTCAAGTGGCTAATCAGGTTCAGGTTTTCCAGGTTCGTGGCAACGGCGGAGTGCAGGAAGATCATGGAGAACTTCTTCTTGCGGTCGCCGCAGGCTTTGGCGGTGGCGGTGTTGAGGGTAGTTGCCTCCATGGGGCCCGCCACTTCATAGGTGTGCTTCGCCACGAAAGCCGCACCCTTGGTGGAGGTCATGGAGAACACCCCTTTGAGAATCGCCAGAAGGGTATCCTGGTCTACGTCCTGCCAGTATTCCGCTACCTGCTGGGCCACGTTGTCCATGAAGTCAACGCCGCCGGTGATGTCGTAGGAGAAGTCCTTCTCCACCCACGCCTTGGCCCGGCCTACCACCACAACACCTTGCTCAAAGGTCTTGGTGGAGGTGGCGGTGATGTCGGTCTGACCGTCGTAGTTCACGGCGTCACCGTCCAGCAGGCCCCGCATGGCGATCCGGGCATAGGCGGTGCCGTCCTGGGTGGTGAACACAGAGCGGATGTCCGGGTTGCCCGCCAGGACACGGGACTTGCGCAGCTCGTTCAGGCGGGTGCGGGGGACGCGGTCGGCGCGGTATTTGAATGCCTGGGGGTTGAAACTTTTTGCGTCAAACTTGGGCATAGTTACCTTCCTTTCTTACTCTGCGGCCTTGACGGCCTTTTTCTTTGCCTTGGGTTCCTCGACGCCTTGGTCGGGACTGGCAGGTGCCTCCAGGCGGGCCAGGACTTCCTGGGTGACTACCTCCGCCAGCTCTTCCACAGTGGGGAGGTTTTCGGCCAGGAACTGCACAAGGCCCTCCTGGGTTCGGGGCAGATCACCGGGTGGGCATCCGGTCAGGCGGCCCGCCAGATTCCGCAGCGCGTCCTCTATGGACACCGATGCGGGTTTTACCACGCGCATCATAGTCTCACCTCTCAATCCAGTTTTGTGTCAGGGTGCTCGGCCAGGTACGCCGACAGCTCTGCATAGGACATTTCCGACGGCTTTTTGTTTCCGTCAGGCTTGCCCCCGCCGCCGCTCTCCCCGGCCTTCCAGCCCTCCCGCTCTACCTTGCCGAAGAGGAAGTCCGTGGAGGCGTCCTTTTTCAGGGCTTCGATCCGGCCTGCCAGGGTGGCGGCTTCGCCGTCGATCTTGCCGGTGACTTTCCCATCCACCAGCTTGGCCGACGTCAGGAAATCCGCCAGCACCGCCCGGACGGCGGTGTTGTTGCGGGACCCAGCAGCGGTCAGCTCTGCGTCCACGGCAGAGAGCAGCTTCACCTGGGCCAGCTCCTTTTCGTATGCCGCCTTGTCGGTCTTGGCCTGCTCCTCCAGCTCCCCGATCTTCTTCTCCAGGGTTTCCTTGTCCCCAACGAGCTTTTTCAGGTCAGCCAGGGATGCGGCATGGGTCTTGGCACTCTCTTCCAGCTGGCCCACCTGAGTCTCCAGCTCCTTGACCTTGCGGTCCTTGGCGTCAAGGTCCGCCTGGGGTGCATACCCCTTCTTGATCTCCTGGGTCACCGCCTTGTCGATCTCGTCGGTGTAGGCGTCTCCCAGGATGGTTTTCAGCCATTCCAGCATGATCCTTGCCTCCTTTTCTGGTTTTGGGTATGAAAAAACCACCTCTGGTTATCCAGTGGTGGTTTCATCAACAATATAGTTTTCAGTAGCACAACAGCTTATTTCCCCAACCTTTCTGCTTGTAAAAACAGCAGAGAGTATCAAAATCGCTCAGTCCTCATTTTCCTCAAAAAGGTTATTGATATTAACTACTGGCACAATAACGGGCACTGTTTCAGGCTGAGATGTTAGCAAAGTCATCTGCGAACGAGCATAGGGAAATATGATAGCTATTGCATTTTTCTCTAATAGGATATCCTTTTGTGGGTTGTCTTCTGATATTGAAAAATAGCCTGTCATTTGCACTTTTGCTTTAAACTCATCATCTCGATCCGCTTCAATGGCAAGCATAACACGATATGCCCCCTCGCCATCTTTTTCAATGCCGCGAGAGAAATTATACCTTGTTTCAACGCTACCTCTAAAGCCAAATCTCTCAAACGTCAATTCATCACAAACCAAGTGGCTCATATGTAGAACACTTTCTACCTTTTCACTTTGACCGTCTTTGCGCAATTGTTCCATCGTGTCACCTCAACCTTAATGTTATGCAGCAACAGGCACAGAACTGTTTGTATCCTCATCTGTGCTATGCCAGTCTCTCGGAAGTACCGTTCGTCTCTGGTCAGAAATTGATGTTCTATGTCTATAGAGGATATTTCGTTCTATATCGCTGCTACAAAGCGAACTGGAATACTTTATTGTACAATGTTCACTCGTATACTTAGGATTTTGAGTGTCCTTGCAGTTTAATACACGGATAATGCTGGACTCATCAAGTCCATCAACTTGAGCAAAAATATCGCCATTTGAATCAATATGAACATCCGAAAGTGTGCGATCAATTTTTTCAAAGAAATCATCGCGACGCTGGAGGACTTCCTTGTTTGGGTGAATTTCACTTGCTACAAGGGCACGGCTTTCTTCACGAGTGAGATAATAATTTTTCCCATCAATCCGCATAAATTTTCCCTCCTGATTTACGCATTCATAGTATCAATATAGTCATCTAACTCCTGATGGTCTTCAATACACAGGTACATGAACTGAGTTTCGCCATCTTCACTACGATTGCCCAAAGACTGAAAACCTCTCTCTTCGTAAAATGATATTTTCCCAACAAGCGAGTTAATCACAATATACTTGATGGGTACATCTCTACTAGCCAATCGTATTTTACTGACTATTAGCTCAAGCGCAGAAGTGCCAATTCGCTTCCTCTGAATATTTACATCTACCGCCAAATATGTGATTTCTATAGCGGAATACTGGAGACTTCGATTAGCGTAAACCCGACTGTAACAGTCCTGATCTTCTTCTGGAATATGCTCTTTGTTGAGTGTAACCAGTTTTATCATGCAATATCCAACCGGGACAGGAGACTCGTCGTTTTCCTGGACAGTAATTTCGTATCCATATCCTTCTCTGAGTAATGTTGCATAATATGAGTCATAGATTTGACTTTCAATTCCTTTATTTCCACAATGGAAGGAACCAGGTTCCACATCTTTAGTAAGTTTTCTTAACCCTAGCATATTTATCCCTCTCTTTTATGCTACATATCAAACTTCCCGCAGCTAAAAGCAAGAGGAGTGTCAAAATATTAGGGTAAACCCACAAAAGATGAACTGTAAGGCGAAACACCCACAGAAACTCTTTCTACGCATGACAAACGAATTGAAGCTATACCTCTGCAAGGTGCGCCGTTGACACTCCCCACAGCTCATAGGGGGGCGATTATTGCATTCTGTCAGGGTTGTTATAAGTCAGTGCTGTCAACAACACCATTTAGGAAGGGAAGCAGGTCAACCCTATTCCCCTTTTCAGCGGACTTTAGTGGGCGTCGCCTCTCCCGCATCTCTCAGGTTTCCCTTGTCATGCCATCGGCGTGTGGTCGCAACGAAATTTACCACCTCAAAGCCCTAATTTAAAAAAACAAAAGGAACACTTGGCAGGCGTCCCATTCCTCCTGCATCTCTCAGGGTCACCCCTTGTCATACCAGCGGCGTGTGGTCGGGACGAAATCTACCACCTCAAGTGTTCCTCTTGCTATTGTACTTTTATTTTACCAGAATTATTCCCGCTTGTAAAGCACTGTTTTGTTCCGCACCAAACGATCATATTCTTTTTCTCGAATCTTCCATGCGGAGAGAACCGAATTTTTGAATCCTGCCGGGTCAGTGCTCGTATGCAGCCGCAAAACAATCCGAAGCCGCAGCCCTTGCTCATCAATATGCTTCAAAACCAATCCTGTACTGGCTGCGTCCTCCAAGATGTAGTCCGGTGAACGGATGGCTTCCTTCAGATACGGCGCAATGGCTTCAAAATGCCCTGGATGATGGTCCTTGATATGCTGAATCCGCTCATCGGTGATAATGACCTCATCCGTAGTGATGTCCTGTGTCACACAGCGGTATAGGTCCTTGTCCAGCTTTCCAATATAATGCACGGCAGCGGCCTCACTTTTCGGTCGATTCCTGCCTAGTGTATCATCTGGCGTGTTCTCCGTCAAGCCGGTGTCTTGAGCGAACTTCTTCCGCCACTCGTCGAAGGTCATATCTGCGGGAACTTTGGGAGTCGTCCCGTCCACATTCCTGGCCCACCGCTCCCCGATCCCCTCCATATCCGCAAAGTACGGACAGGTGCAGCAGCGGCACCAGGGATGGAAGGGCGGGGCCGTCAGCCCCACCTGATAGTCGGACTGCTTGAACGCCTTCCCGTCCAGATCGCCGCAGAGGGGACAAGTCTCCCCATCGAAGGTAGCCACCACCTTGTACTGCTCGACCTCCAGGTCCTTGTAGCAGTCCTTCTGAGCGGCAGAGGAAAAGGCTGCGGCTTCTGTCATAATCAGCCGCCCCGCCTTGTCCTTTGCTACGCCGAACTGATGGGCGATGGTGCTGATAGCCCGATCCGGCGCTTCCCCCCGAATAATCATCTGCGTCAGGTTCGTGTTGACGCTGTTCACCAGGGCCTGCTTGTTGGTCCAGCAGCGGTCCCGGAAGGTCAGGCCGTCCGCTGTCCAGGGCCGGGAGAGGACTTTCTCAATAGTCCGCTCGTCAATGGCCTGCATGGTCCAGCCCACCCCAAGGCCCCGCTGGAGCTCGAAGGCAGTGCCGTAGTAGCTGCCCAGATAGATCCCCCGGATCACCGTATCCACCACGTCAAGCTGATTCCCGCATAGCCGCTCGGCCTGCTGCTGAAGCTGGAGCTGAATCGCTTCCAGCCGGGAGATATGTACCCTGGCGCTGGCGTTCTCCAGCTGCTTCATCCAGGCACCGTCCAGGGCGTTCTGCTGGCCGTAGGCGATGTATTCCCCAACAGTCCAGCGAAATTCCTCCAGCTCGGCGGTATTCAAGAGCCGTCGGGCGTCGGCCAGGGTCAGGCCGTTGTTGTCCGCGAAACGCTGATACCAGGCCGCAAGCTGCCGCTGGACCTCCGCCTGGGCGGACTGGAATTGACGCTCCAGGTTCTCCACGTAGGCGTAGGACTGATCTTTGAGCGCGTCCTCCATGCGCTTCATCCGCTGCGCCCAGTAGACGCTATTCTTCATCCCCCTCACCGTCCTTCACCGGTGCATCCTGCCCTTTGGTTTTCTCAAACGCCTGCCGGTAAGGGTCGGCGGCAGCCTCCTCTTCCCGCTGGGCGTTCAGCCGAGCCATTTCTTCCTCCGGGTCACTGACCCACGGGTGCATCTTGATGATGGTCTCATCGGAGAGAATGCCCACCGACGTATTGCAGTTGTTAATGGCCTCGGTCTCGTTGATGAGGACGTCCCGGTCGAAGATGATCCTGACCTCGGCCCTGTCAAAGCTGCCCTTGCCGGTGTTCGCCAGGTGCTGGTTCACAAACCACAGAAGTTCCTCCATACTGGCTTGAAACTCCATCTCAATACCGTTGGCGTCCAGGTCGATGTCGGAATACATGGACTGGATGTTCATCTGGTTCGGATTGCCGCTCATACGCTCGTCCTTGGCGTCGAAGCCGCGGGCGTTCTCAATGATGGCGTCCTTCAACATGGCCAGCAGCACCTTGTAGTTCTCAGCATTGACTTCCAGGGTCAGGGCCTCCACCCCGCCCTCGCATCCCTCGTAGGACCGGACCTTAATCACGCCGTACTCCGCCAGGTTCCGCCGGAAACGGCCCAGGTCCTCCCTGTCGTAGTTCTTGATAACCAGGACGGTGGTATGCACGTCCTCCTCCATCTGATTGGCGAAGTTGGACAGCACCTCATTGTAAGCGTCCTGGAGGCACTTCACACGGGACAGCAGCGTCAGCTCGTGGTGGGAGGACTTGAAGCACACCAGGGGAATCCGCGCCCAGTTGTAGCCGTTCGTCTCCCCGGTCACCGGGTCCGTCTCGGTGATGTACGGTCCCGACCGGGCGTAGTCATCCGGCTCCAAGGTCCCGTCGTCCCGGCGCACGAAGCAGTCCACCCCGCTGCCGTGTAAAACCTCCACCTTGACCACCTCTTTGACCTGCTCCGTCTCGCTGTACTCCTGGACCACATAGACGTGGATAGCAGCGTCCAGAATCGTATGATCCGCGTCGGCCCAGAACGGCAAGACCTCATCCGCCGGGAACCGCTTGAAGGCCAGCTCCCCCGCCTCATAGTACGGGTACAGCCAGCACACCCCGCCGATCCAGGCCCCCTCGCCCACGGCCCGCAGGAGCCGACGGAACCCGGCCCCCAAAACACCGTTCAGCGCTTCTGCATAGACTTTGTTCTCCGCATCGAAGGAAAACGGCCGGCCGAAAGAGTAGTTGGTCTTTTGGTCCACCATCTTGGCGTATAGGTTGTTGCACAGGCGGTTGTTGGGCAGATGCTTCAGCTCCGTCAGTTTCCCGTCGTCGTCCAACGCCAGCCTGCGGCGGCGGTCTATGGCCTGCTCTCCGTCGTAGTACCGCTCCGCCTCGATCTGCCGCCGCCGGGCGGGGGAGTGGAGCCAGGCAGTGATCTCCAGCTCCAGGAAGCGCTTGTCCGTCATGCCATGGCGGTAGTTGGTGGCGGTGCGGGCGGCGCAGTCGTCGCGCAAATTTAGAGTTACCACGGATACCACCACCTCACAGACAGCCCGCCTGCTGCCAGACGGCGAATATCTTCGGCCCCTGGATGGCGAACCAGTCCACCATTTCCTCATTGTCCGCCCAGGAATCGGATTTCTCCGCGTTGACACTCAGCCCGCTTTCGTGGAGGAACGCATGGACGATCTCATGGCGCATGACCTTTCGGCGGTAAACGTCCAAGTCCCGCAGTGCTCCGGCCTCATTGC
Organism: Evtepia sp.; assembly: GCF_056797215.1. Lineage (NCBI taxonomy): Bacteria > Bacillati > Bacillota > Clostridia > Eubacteriales > Evtepia > Evtepia sp. Next base: position 83,249 of record NZ_JBQILM010000001.1, on the reverse strand, counting down.
GTTCCTCCGGGGTGTAGTCCCGAACCACGCAGCACCGGACGCTGAAATCACAATAACCGTCCCGGTCTTTCAAATAGGCATCCTCCGCTTCGGTCAGATAGCGCAGCGTGTACGGTACGCCCAGAATAGAAATCTGCATAACATCCCTCCTCAAAAACTGTACAGCTCCGGCGCGAATACCTTGTGAACGAAGTAACGCACATCGTCCATGGCGTGATCGTTCTCCTTGATGGGCCTGTCTCCGGCGGCCTTCTCGTCCCAGCGGTACAGGCCGAACTCCCGAATACAGTCCGTGCAGCCCTCGCAGATAAACAGCCGCCCCAGCTGGAGCTGTGTTGCCACGTCTCGAATCCCGTCCAGCACAGCGTTGGACGCCTTGATGTCAAAGAATCGTCCATGCCGCCGGATGGTTTCTAAGAACGAAGCCGCCGACGGGTCCACGATCACACCCCGGATGGGCAGATCCCCGGCCAGCTTCTCCAGCTCCGTGTAATACTCCTCGTCGGTGCGCTGAGCGCCTTCCTTGCGGCTGTCGTAGTAATACTCCCGCATCCGGTACCACTTGCCGTTTGCGCGGCCCCAGAGGCCCATGCTGGTGGGGTTGGCGGTGCCGTAGTCCACGCTGATGTAATACTGGTCGTAAGGCCGGGGCTCCGCAGGGACAACGTGAAAGTCCTTGTTGAACATGGTGTAGATCAGGCCCTCGGCCACCACCCACAGACCCCGGATATAACGGTCATAGAACACCCCCGAATACATCCCTTCATATCGCGCCCGGATTTTCGGGGGAAGAGCCGGGTTGTCGTCCATGGTGAAGTGGATGTGTAGAGCGTTCTTTTCCTTTGGCTTCTCGTTTTCTATCCAGTTCTTGTAGAACCAGTGTTCTGGCCCCTCCGGGTTGCAGTTAAACCAAAACTTGCTGCCATCAATGGAGCATCTGGCCAGGGCCTGCTCCACGAAGGACTGGGGCTGCAAGGCCACCTCATCCAGCAGCACCCCCGCCAAGGTGATGCCCTGGATCAGCGTGTAACTGGATTCATCCCGGCCACCGAAGAGGAAGTATGTGTTCTCCCGCCCGGTGCCGTCGGAGATAATCAGTTTATTCTCTGACCTCCGCTCCACGATCTCCAGCTCCGGCGGCACCCAGTCCCGTAGATTGAGGACCACATTCCGCCGTAAACTCTCAATGGTCTTGCCGCACAGGGCGAATTTCTGGCCCTGGAAGGCGACCATGCTCCAGAGGATGAAGCCCACGGTCATGCACACGGTTTTTCCGCTGCGGATGGAGCCGTCGCAGATCAGGGCGTCCCGGTCTTTGAATCTCGGCTGCTGCCACCACAGCATGGCCAGCTCCTGGCGCTTACTCAACCTCTGGTAAATCATCGGTGTCCACCTCCCCGATATCCATAATAGCCTTCAACAGGGTATTTTCCGTTTTCACCTCGCCGTCATCCGTCTTGTTCCCCGGCTCCCGTTGGTTCAGATACTGCTTTCCCAGCCAGATCGCCATGGCGGCGTTCTCTTCCGCCAGACGGAACTGCGACCGGCGCAGCGATATTTTCCCCTTCCCCCGCTTTTGTTGAAAAACTAGGGAAAAACTCTGCTTGTAGGTACGCCTGCACCAAGCGTTCAGGGTCTTTTCGCTGACCTCTAAAAAGCCGCAGATTTCCTCCTTGGTGCATTGCAGGCCGCAGAGGTTTTCAAACTGCTTCTGGTCGATTTCTTTCCGCGGCCTTGCCATGCGCTCACCTCCTGTGATAAAGCTCCGGGTCCGCTATGTTGTAGGTACACCAGGTACAGTCCTGGACACAGCCGAAACAAACAGAGGGCCGCCTCTCTGCCGCGGCGGGACCGCCAAGGGCAGGCAGTTCCCGACGCGCTAATCTGGCCCTGTCCCAGGACGGTTCCCAGGTGGCACCGCTTTCGTCCTGCTCCGTCTCACAGAAAATACCGCGCTGGATATCTCCCACAGCCCCCAGCAGAAGCTGAACGCCTACCGGGAAAATAGCCCGCCATAGGTCGTGATAGTCCCATTCCGGCCGGACCCACACCAACGCCTGACGCAGGATCGCCCCGCCGTCTGTCTGGTCCGTGAGCCGGTAAACGGTACCGCCGGAAACATAGTCCTTCATGTGAATCGTCCACCGAACAGCATCTCGGCCCCGGTGTCGGGGCAGCAGGGACGGATGGAAGCCAATGCCGCCATACTTCACTTTTGCCAGGCACCGCTCCGAGATCAGCCAGTGGGAGTGCGCCGACACGATCAACTCCGTTCCCTCTGGAATACGGTCGGAGGTCAACTGCTCGCAGTCCGACACCAGCGGCAGCCCTTTTACAGCTGCGTAGCCGTAGAGTTTGTCCCGGTGCTTCCCTGGCGGTGCCGGGGCCACACCCACGATCTCGTGTCCGGCTTCCAGGAAGGCTTTGCAAACCGCTTTCCCAAAGGACTTTTGACCGCATAGGAATATCTTCATGCCGATACCTCCCCGATGTACTTGAATCCCTGCACCGCCCGGAAGTGGCCGCCGTATCCGGTACCCAAGGTCTTTCCTCTTTTCCGCACCCCCGCTGTTTTGATTGACTTTATTGATTTGGCCTTATTCCCGCCGTAAAGTACTGCGGAACATTGGGTCCACTTCGGACTGCGGCGCAGGGCCGCACACATCTGAGGGTGACTGGTGTGAAAATACAGAGGATACCTCCGTCCTCCCCGGCCCTGGCCTTGCTTGTGGTACTCCGCCACCCAATTCAAGAAACGCAATCCGACCCCCGCCCCCTGCCACTCCGGCATAGTCACAAGCCGGGTGCCGCGATAACCGCGCACCTCAAACCGTGGGGCCACGGCCATGTGACAGGCCAGCTCCCCGTCTACGGTCCCAACAAAATACTCCCCAGCCACCGGCATGGGGAGGTCTAAATAGTAATGCGGCTTAAAATAGTTCCAGTAACTCTGGTCGACCTTCCATAGTTCAAGCTGGATTTCTGGCCGCTGCCGGGGAACCCCACGTTCAAAGGTCCTGGTTTTCGTGTCGATGATCCAGTCCGGCTGAAGCCAGTCCAGAATGTCATAGTGGGGCGTAAGCAACACCACCTTTCCGCCTGGGTTTCCCCGCCGCCATGCTTTTTGGAACGCCTGCGAACCGATCCGCGCGATTTGCCGGTCTACCACCGACGTGAACTCGTCCACGACGATTTCCTTGGGCTTTTCGCAGATGATACGGGCCAGCCCTGCCCGGAACTGTTCGCCGTTGGACAGCACCCGAAACGGCCGCAGCCAGGCCGGGACCGTACCCAGGCCCACACTGGCTAATGCGCCTGTGACCTCGTTGAAGTCTCCGTCGGGGGCGATGCAGTCGATCACCGGGCGGTCTGCTTCCCAATCCTGGGTGTAGTCATAAATCCGGTCCGTTCCGAAAATGGTCCGGCCGATGGAAGTCTTGCCCGACCCGGATGGCCCCACCACAACCCCGATGCTCCAGTCTCCTGACAGATCCACATCCAGCTCCAAATCAAAGTTGCAGCCGTTTTCCGCATTGAACAGGCTCTTGACCCGTGCGGCCCGGTAGCTGTCAAAATCACTGACGCGGTTGTGTACTTCCAGCCTCGTCATACCGTCACCACCCGGCAATCGTAGCCCATGCCTTTCAGCTTGTTGTAGCAAGCCTCCTGCTCGGCCTCGCTTTCCAGGATGACTGTCACGCCGTACTGCTGGGTATAGTTGAACTCAGATTGCGAGAAGTTTCCGGCCGGTTCTCCGCCATCCTGCGGCTCCTCGTCACCGCCGATCCCCCAATCCAGGGACAAATCCCCAAAGTCCAGGCCCTCCAGCTCGTCCGCCAGAAGGTCCAGGTCCCAGCCGGAAAGCTCCCCTGTTTTGTTATCCAGCAGCCGGTATTTCCGCCGCTGCTCCTCGGAAAGGCCGGTCTTTATGATGACCTCGGCCTCTTTCCGCTTCAGCTTCTTCAGGGCCTTATACCGGGTATGCCCGGCCAGGATCACGCCGTCCTCGTCCACGACGATGGGCGCGATATAGCTGCACTGCCGGATACTCTCCACCACAGCATCTACCGCCGGGTCGTTGCGCCTTGGGTTCCGCTCATAGGGGTGGATGTCCGACAGCTTCCTCGTCACTAACTGCAATTCCATTGCACACTGCTCCTTTTGTGGTGTATCCGCAGCCAGCGTCGTTGGCGACCGCCGCCAGCCCGGACCATGCCCCGCGCAAAGGAGAAACGCAGGGCCGAAGCCTCCTTCCCATGAAAATGGCGACCCTCTGGCATGAGGGCCGCCTGGCTCGTTAGAATTTTAGATGATAGTATTATATCACAGATTTTCGGAAAAAGTGTCCGGTTTTTTTCCGGACTTTTTACTCCTTACTCCGTCTCTGTAGCCCCGTATAAAGCCAGGGTAAAATGACGAAGCGCTTTGTCGCGGCGATCATAGACTGTGCTTCTCTCTAGGTGCAGCTCTTCGCATAAGCCAGCAACACCACTCTGGGTCCGATGGATGTACAAGCGATCCAAGACTAGCCGCTCCTCATCGGTCAGCACCCCGAAAGCCCGATTGACCATCTCCACCCATAGCCGGGATTCCTCCAGCCTCCGGGACAGCTCTTCCCGATGGACGATGTTGGACAGCAGCGCATCCTCCCTTGTACTGCCGCCTCCGCTGACCGGGGTGCTGTCGCTGGTGGCGCTGCGGATACCGGCGTATGCCGATTCCAGGCGCTTGATCTCCTGGGGGATGCTGTTCAGGGCTTCCCGGTGGGCGGTGTAGTTGCGCAGCTTGTCCGCTGCTTCACGTTTCCAGTTCATTTACGTCTCCCCCTCCTCCAACTTCTCAAATCGGATTTTAAACTGCGCTGGATACAGATCAACCTCTGGGCGGCGCTTTCCCGTCCACCTCAGTCCACCAGCTTTCCCTACGCACTTCCAGCCCGCCGCTTTTAGGCTTGTTCCCGGTTCCGTGTCCAATATGTAGGTTACAAGTCGCTTATAGCCCATAGCGCGAGCCGCCCTCCACGCAGCAGCATACAACATTGAACAAGCGTTTTGGCTTCCGTCTGTGCAAAGTCTGTTGACCTCTAGCGTCCACCCGTCGTCCAAGTGTCTGGAAACCGGACGCCCAACAATGGCGACGCCCACAATCTTCTCCCCGTCCGAAAGTCCGATCGAAAACTTGTGCCCCACCGTTGGCCCGTGGTGCCGGTGGTTTTGCTCAACAAAGGCGTTCGCCTCCTTCAAGGTCATTGGGCAAATTTTCAGGCTCATGTCTCCCCCTCCTCCGGCTTGCGGCGGTATGCTTGCCAGCCGTCATACCCTGCCGGTCCTTCACCATTCGTGACGTATACCGGTTCCCCTTCCATCTCCCGCAGCTCGTCTAAGGTCAGCGGGTCATTGGGCGATGTAAGCTCCTGCACCCGATTTTCCAATTCCTCCAACCAGGTCAGAATGTATAGGCTCATGGGCTCGTTACTGCGCCGCAGCAGGTCTTTGACCGTTTCATTCATTTTGGGGTATGTTTTCATTTCGCTTGCCTCCCTTCTTCTTTTTCTTCTTCTCCATCCTCACCAAATCACGAACGAGTAGTATATCCTCCTTTGTCAGCAGATCGGAAAGCTCCATCAGCTCAATGGCCTTAACCGCCCACAGGAGCACCCGATCCCCGGACTTCATGTCGGTGTAGACAGATTTCTCAAATTCCGTCATGAGCAGCCTCCAATCCGCATCTGCTCCGGCGCGCTCTCCCGAGCCTCCACCAAGCGCACATCGCCCCACTGCTCCAGCAGCATTGCCAGAGCCTCCTTCACGCCCGGCAGCGCGCCTTCTGGGGCCTCCACGCGAAATATCAGGATCAGCATCCCGGCCCCCTTCCCCAGTGCGGACAGCTGCCCTCTGGGTCCACAAAATCTGCCCTGTGCTCACTGTCCCCGTTGAAGCATAGCCCTTGAAACGATTCATACCAGCCGCAGTTCCCGCAATCCTTGGCTTCCAGCTCCACGACCCGGATATAGATGCCAGGAACCGCCGCCCAAAACTTCTCGTTGATCTCTGACGCCACCTGGGCGTCGTCCTTCCAGAAGCCCACCTTCGTCATGCAGTCCTTCAGGAGCTTGATGAGGTTGTCCGTGTCGGGCTTGGAGGTCTTGTATTCACCGTCCTGGTGGTCCCCCTGGATGGGGAAGCACCATTTCACAATCAGCTGCACCGGTCCCCGTAGACGGCGGCTGGGCTGATGCTGGCCCAAGTGGGCGGTCAGCTTGGCCCGGGCCGCCTTCACCTCTGCCGGATCATAGAGCACCGGCTTCCCTTTCACCACCGCCGCCTTCTTCTCCTGGTGGGTGGCTGTGGGCGGGATCATCGGAAGGAAAAATTCAATCTTCATAATCGACGCCTCTCCATGTACGGGTCTTTTCGTCGTAAACGATAAGGCCGTTGTCCACTGCTGAATTGAAAACCATTTTCTCAATCACTTCCCTTCTTGCCAGCCAACGCCTGGCTTTTTCAAGTTTCAAGGGCGGCATTTTCTTCGCCATATCTTTGGGTGCCATTTTCATCGTCTTCATGTTCTTCACCTCACTAAAGTCTTTCATGCTCGAAATCATTTTTGTCAACGGTCAGGGGGAAGGAGTCGTCGTGCGTAGCTTTCGCACGACTACTTCCCCCCGTTGACCGCAGGGAAAGGAATCTTTTACCCCCTTTAGGGGGTACTTTTTCTTCCCTCGGGAAAATAACGTGTTTTTATGTTTTTTTCTCCCTTGGGGAGGGAAGGAAAATTGCGTTATTTTCCCTGCGGAAGAGAAGGAAAACCCTGTATTTTTCCCCGGGAGGGCAAGGGAAATTTCTCGTTATTTTCCCTCACTTCCGCCCCACATCTCCGCCGTCGATCCAGAAGCCGCCGTGCTCTTTCAAGCGGTTGCGAACAGTCTTGTCCGTCACGCCCATGTACTCTGCCATCGCGGCCACCGTCACCTTCTCGCCAAAGCTGCACGCCTCAAAGGCCGTCTCAATAGACGCCTTCCGTTCCTTCGCCTTGACTTCCTTGGGCTTCCGGCTCTTCATCGCCTTCTGCCAGGGGGAGGCCTCCCCCTCCGGGTCGATATCCGCCAGTACGCCGCTCTCATCCCCCCGGTGGACCGGGAAGTCAAACCAGAGATTCACCGGCGGGAATTTGGGGAACTCTCGCAGGGTGCCGTCGATGCGCCACGCGGTCCGGCCCTCTGCCGCCCGCCTGGCCTCCTCTGCGGCAGGGAGCAGGGCCTGATACCCCTGCGCTCCCAGCACCGCCTCACAGGCCGCCAGGGCGGCGTTCTCGCTGCATAGGTCGTCCTGGCTGACCTCGGCCAGCTTCCCGGCCTTTTCCAGCACAGCGGCGCAGGCGCGGCCTATAGCATTGTTGACCTCCTGGCGGCGCAAATCCTCGCTGACTGGCAGTTCGATGAGGTCCAGCAGCGCGTCCGGGTCCCGGGCGAACACCCCGGAACCGGAGGCCCGGTCCATGGACCGCTTGCCCCCCTGGCTGCCCTTGGAATGATGGTGACAGTAGATCACCGCACAGCCCAGCTCCGTACAGACTTTATCAAATTGGTTGCAGAACTTTGCCATCTGGTCGGCGCTGTTCTCGTCGCCGGTGATAACTTTATAGATGGGGTCAATCACAATAGCGATGTAGTTCTTCTTCGCCGCCCGGCGAATCAGCTTGGGCGCCAGCTTGTCCATGGGGATGGAACGGCCCCGGAGGTTCCAGATGTCTATGTTCCCCAGACGCTGTGCTTCCCACCCCAGGGCCTCGTATACGTCCCGGAAGCGGTGCAGGCAGGAGGCCCGGTCCAGCTCCAAGTTGACGTACAGCACCCGCCCCTGGGCGCAGGAAAATCCTAACCAGGGGCGTCCCTCGGCGATGGAACAGCATAGCTCAATGAGGGAAAAGGATTTGCCCGCCTTCGACGGCCCTGCCAGGAGCATCTTGTGTCCCTGGCGCAGGACGCCCTCGATCAGCGGCGGGGCCAGCTGGGGCAGGTTGTCCCAGGCGTCGGCCATGTTCTCCGGGTCCGGCAGATCATCACTGACGCTCTCGATCCACTCCCGCCACGCCGCCCAGGATTCCTTTCCCAGGTTGGTATCCACTAAAAATTGCTTGCGCCCCTTCCGCTTGGCCCCTGGCAGGCGGGAGAGCCGGGAGGGATTGCGGTTCTGTTTATCCACCGCCAAGCCGTTCTTCTCGCAGACGTTGTAGAGATAGTCCACCCGTGTACGGTACTCCTCATAAGAGGCGGCGTCGATGCGGACGATAGCGTGCAAGCTCTTCCCCCCGGAGTAGACCAGACAGGCCACCGGCAGCTCCAACTCCCGGATGATGGCATTCTGTTCTCCCAGGTCCATACTGTCGGATTCGATCAGCGCAAAGTGGAAGGCGGTAACGTTGTCATTTTTCACGCCCTTGCCGTCCAGGGGATTGAAGCGTATCCAGGCCCCTGTGCCGGGATCATAGTCCCCCAGCACCGCCCCCAGGTCGTCCCCGCACCTTTGCAGCGCTTCAATCAGTTGGCCCGCTGTGCGGTCATAGTTCCCCTTGGTGGGCTTGCGCTCCCCGTCCTCTGCCTCGAAAGTCTCCGTCACATAGCCCACATAATCCTCCGGGGAAAAGAGGGTATTCAGGTATTGGACCAGCTCTTGGGCGGGGTGCCAGGCATCATCCGGGGGCTCTTGGATTTCCTTGGCTTCCAGCCATGCCTTGTCCACCACCACCTCATCCTCTCTGGGCTTGATCTCGTCATCCCAGCCCAGTTCATGGCCCTGGGAGGGGGCAGGCCGCCAGCCCATGTCCATGGCCAGTTTGACCACCGTGCCGCCGGTGATCAGGTCCTGGGTGAGCCCGGAGAAGGATTCCCACTTGCGCAGGCACTCGCCCTCGTGATACCTTCGTCCGTCCCGGCGGCTCCAACGCTCCCAGGCGGAGGCGGGATACCCCGCCTCCTTCAGACCCATACCGACGCTGAGCCATTCCTGATATGTAAGAGCCGCCGGGTCGATGTGTTCTATCGCTTCCAGCAGGTCCAGACCGTTTTCTTTCATCGCACCTCTCCCCTATACTCGGTGGGGACCACACCCTGGGGGATGCGCCACTTGTTGGCGGCGATGCGGTCAATCATGTGTTTGGCCTCCTGGAAGGACCACTGGCCCACATGGAGGAAGCCTTTATTCTCCAGGAAACGAATCTGCTTCGGGGTAGTTAGGCCCTCTACCCGCCGCTTCGCCAGGCGATCCAGCAGCAGGGTCGCCTTTCCGGCGTTCTCGATCTCATCCGGCAGGATGCCGAAGCGCTCCAAACTCTGCCGCTGCTTCTCGCTGGGCGGCCCCATCTCCCAGCCGAAGGAGGGAACATAGCCGGACAGGTCCTGGGCCTGGATGCTCATCTCGAATTGCAGGGGGTCCACCAGCTTTCGCCTCCGGGAACGCATTTCCGCCAACTGCTTCGCCAGGGATTCCTCCCGCTGGGCCACCACTTCCTCGCTGGCCTTCTGCTCCGCCTCTTGAATGTCCACGGGGCAGCCTGCCTCTTCGATATTCGCGGTCATTTTCCGGGCCACCTCGTCGCTCTCGCAGATCAGGTTGGCGGGATGGCAAAGCTCATGGCGCTCTGTGTGCCAGAGGAAGTCCAGCAGCAACAGATCCTCCTTGCCTGTCTCCGGGGAGAGGCGGGTCCCCCGCCCCACCATCTGGCTGTAGAGACTGCGCACTTTGGTTGGCCGAAGGACCACCACGCAGTCCACTGATGGGCAGTCCCAGCCTTCCGTGAGCAGCATGGAGTTGCACAGGACGTTGTATCTGCCCTGGTCGAAGTCCCGGAGCACTTCGGCCCGGTCCTGGCTGCCACCGTTGACCTCCGCCGCCTGAAAGCCCTGGGCGTTGAGGATGTCCCGGAACTTTTGCGAGGTCCGCACCAAAGGCAGGAACACCACCGTCTTGCGATCCTGGCAATAGCCCTGCATCTCCGCCGCGATCTGGTGGAGGTAGGGGTCCAGGGCGGTGTCGATGTCCGAATTTTTGAAATCCCCCGCCTGAACCCCCACGCCGGAAAGGTCCAGTTTCAAGGGGATGGTAACGGCCTTGATGGGGCAGAGGTAGCCGTCCTTGATGGCCCTGGGCAGGGTATACTCGTAGGCTAGATGGTCGAAGTATTGGCCCAGGTTGCGCATATCTCCCCGGTCCGGGGTGGCCGTGACCCCCAGGACCTGGGCGCCTCCGAAGTGGTCTAGGACCCGCTGGTACCCGTCGGAAAGGACATGATGGGCCTCGTCCACCACGATCACGTCAAAGTAGTCCGGGGCGAATTGGGACAGCCGCTTCTCCCGCATCAGGGTCTGGACGGAGCCTACTGTCACTCGATACCAGCTCCCCAGACAAGTCTGCTCTGCCTTTTCCGTGGCACAGCGCAGGCCGGTAGCTTGCAGGAGCTTGTCCGCCGCCTGGTCCAACAGCTCCCCCCGGTGGGCCAGGATCAGGCAGCGGCTGCCTGTGCGAACCATGTCCTCTATAATTTTGCTGAACACGATGGTTTTGCCGCAGCCGGTAGGCAAAACCAACAATGTTTTGAGAAAACCGGAGGCCCAGTCGCTTTTCACGGCGGCGCGGGCCTCCTGCTGATAGGGCCGCAGCTCCATTCAGAACTGGCCGGGGGTGTAGCCCCCCGGTGCGCTGGATGCCCCAGGCGTGGGGGGCTCCGGCGGCTGCACCGGACGCTCCTGGGGGTCGTAAAATTCTGCGATCTCGTTGCCTTCCCGCTCTTTGCCACTGCGATCCTTCCACGGGCGCGTTTCCACCCGGCAGGTGCCGCTGGCGCCGGGGACGGCATTCCAATTCATCCGCATGGCTTCGCCATGCTGACGCTGGCCGATGGCCTTGAAGAATTGGCACAGCTTCCACTCATATCTGCTGTGAAGGAACAGGTTCGTTTTGAGGGTCCCTTTGGCCTCGGCGTTGGACAGACTGAGGGTCAGCACTGCCTTGTTGCAGGCGGGCATTTTATCCGTAGCGTTCTGCCGCGCCCGCTCGAACTTTTCCACATAGAAGGTATAGTCACCCTCCGGGAGGACTTGAAACGGATTGCCGTCATTTTGTATCTCGTCGTCCCAACCAAATTCACGTTCGGTGGTATATTCACTCATAGATGCACGCTCCTTTCTAGCTTAAAACGGTAAGGGCTGATTGGCCTGAATCCAACCGTAGACCTGCTTCCACGCGCCGACCAGGACCCCATTGATAAAGTCGGCCGGCAGGTTTTCCAGCGGGGTCTCTTCGGGAAAGTAGCCACGGGCAGCGAAGGCGGCTTGGACCTGGAAGTCCTCAACACCGTTGGCCTTCATCAGGTCCCGGAGTGCTGCCAAGGCAGCTTGATTGTCCGGCCGCTCCGGGGGCTGAGCCGGAGACGGGGCGGGAGATTCCTGGGCCGGAGGCTGCGGTGCAGACGGCTGCGGATCAGCCGCTGCCGTAGAGCTGGGAGCCGCAGTAGGTACATCTGTCGGCACAGAGGCAGGCGGGGGCGTAGGCGGGGCAGGAGGTGTCGGTGCGGGAGGCGGCGGGTTGGGGGCGTTTGGGGCTTCGATGTACCTTGCCAGGGCTTCCCATTCCAAAGGCAGCTCCTCCGGCATCCCCAGGCGGTTCTTGGCGTCCCAGCAGGGGTGATGGGAGGTATACATCACTCGGCTTCCGCCCTGGGCCTTATGCTTTTTCCCTTTGTCGTCTACCGCTACCACCAGCGTCTTGTAGTTGGCAAAGAGCAGAACGTCCGCCCATTCCTTCACCATGTTGGCAATGCTGCACTTCGGGCTGTCGATCAGCTTCAGCCCCCAACAGTCATAGGTGCCAAACTCATCCGGCTGCTCCCGCCGCTTGGTTGCGGCATGGGCGGTAAGTACCACATGAATGCCGCGCTCCGTAACATCTGCCAATAGATTCAGCAGCTCCCCAAAGCCCTCATAAACGAACGTATACCCTTTCCCGTAATCGAATGACTCGATGCCCCTTTTCTGGTGTTGGTCGCAAATCGCCTTGATACAGAGCTTTTCTGCCCAGTCGGCAGTATCGACCACCAGCGTTTTGCAGATATCCGGGCTGTTAAGCACATATCGCACTTCCTGCAAAAGCATTTCCCAGGAGGTAGGCTTATCGAAACGGGCGACATCCAATTCCTTTGTGCCGTTCTCCGTGTCGATAAACAGCGGGGCGGGGAATTGGGCGGCAAGGGTGCTCTTTCCAATCCCTTCCGGCCCATAGAGGACACACTTTTTCGCCCCCGGGATTTTCCCGCGCGTAATCTTCATTAAAATTCACCTGCTTTCCATGTTGTGGGGGCGGGGTCCGCTGGCGGAGCCGCCTCCCCCTTGATGTGGCCGTCCTCAATGATGATGGAGCATTCCCCGCCGGTAGAGACGCGGGTGGCGATGCCTTGCAGACCCTCCGCCTCCATCCAGGCCCCGAAGTCCCGGAGGGTGTCCAGGTCCATCTGCTCCAACTTATCCAAGAGGACAAAGCCGCACTCTGGCTTCAGCGCCCGGACGATGGCCGTGGAAACTTTTAGTTGGTCACTGCCGCTCATACAGTCCCAGGGCTTGCCCTGGTAGGTCAGCTCTCCCTCCTCCACTGAGAGGCCGGGAAGGGGAAGCTGGGCGGCGCCCAGCAGATCCGACTTTTCCTTGCGTGCCGCTTCCAGCAGGGCGGTGAGACCGTCGTATTGGTCCCGGTAGTCTTTGGCTTCCTGCTCCGCTCGGGCCTTATCCAGATTGACGCGGATTTTGGCGTTTTGCTCGTCGATCTCCCGGATACTGGCTTCCAGCTCTTCCGTGGACTCGTCCACCAGGTCCAAGGCGGATTTTTGGGCGATGTCGCAATCCTGGCAGACGGTCTTATACTGCTCCTCCAGCAAGGCCAGCTCTTTCCCAAGACGGTCCCGCTGGGCATTCAGCAGGGCCGCCTTCTCTCGCTTGCGCTGGTTCTCCCCGTTCCGGGCCAGGATGTCCTGCTGCGCCTGGATGAGGTCATAGGCGGAGATCAGCTCCGAAGGGAGGCCGGGATAGTCTGGCAGCTCCTTGGCGTATTTTTCCTTCTGGTCCGCGATCTGGCCGATGGCTCGACGCTGGTTATATAGGTCCTTCTCTGTGCGTTCCAGGGTTGTCACGTCCGCCTCCAGGCCGATGACGCGCAGGAGGGTGGAGGCTTTTTCCTTACTAGACGCCTGCATGAACTTTGGCATATCCAGGGCCAGCTGTTCCACGAAGGAGTCCAGCAGGGCCTGTCCCGCCTTTTTCCCGGAGGCATCGGTTACTTTTAGGGTGCTGTTTTTCCCGGTGCGCTCCACGATGATACCGTTGGACAATTCCAAGCGCATCCGGGGCGGCAGGACGGAACCGTCCCGCTGGGCAGCGGCAGGTCGATAGTGTTCCCCGCCTAGGGCCCACATGATGGCATCCAGGCCAGAGGTCTTGCCCTGGTTGTTGTTCCCGCCGATGATGGTGAGGCCGTTTTGGGCGGGGGTGAGGTGGAGGGCCTTGATGCGCTTGACGTTCTCGGCCTCAAATTGGGTGATTTTGACGGACATGGTGTGTCATCCTTTCTCTTGTGCTCCCGGCGGGGACGTGTTACAATAGGCTTGTCCCTTTGGGATTGGTTTTGGCTTCATCCGCAGGCGCTTTGGTCGGTTGGCTGCGGATGGGGCCTTTTCTTTTGTCTCGCACTGGGGGCAAATGTAGATTTTTCCGTTGGGGTCCAGAACACTGACATTCCAGGTCAGACGGCACTTGCGGCAGATGCGGTAAACCGGGCCGCTCATCTTGCTATCCCCAGGGCAATCAGCACCGCGGTCAAGGCCAGAAAGGCCAGCAGTATGACACAGGCGCTGCCAGTGGTAAGGCCGTCGGGCGTGGGTGCCCCTTCCGGCGGCTGGGTGGGGACGGGGAATGATACCACGTTGTTCTGGATGCGGCGGGGACGCTGGGTCTTCCACTGGTGGACCAGGTTGACATAGAGTTCCTGATCTAGGTCTTGCTTGCGTTTCTCGATGGGGTTCATTTGGGCAACTCCTTTCAAAATAGCGTTAGTTGTCCCCCGACCCCTTCATTCAACGGTAGGGGGTCCGGCTTGGGAACTTGCGCGGATTTTAACGGTGTGGGGGTGACCTCCGGCTCGGGTTGCTCCGGTTCCGGCGGGGATTCCATAATTCCTAAGCGCCCCAACGCCAACCGCATTCGCTCCCATTGGATACGTCCAGCCCACACTTCATCGTAAAGTGCTGGCATAGGCCATACTTCCTGCCCTGACATAGGAGAGATTAGTAGGGGCGATCCCACCGGCCCTGCCACTGGATTCAAAAGAGAATCGCCTACAACCACGTACCCAGCACATCCCAAAAGTGACAGCTGTATGTAGCACATCAGGGCTGCCGTTCGGTCAACGTCCTGGGCCACATAGAGCGCGGTCCGGGGGCCAAGTTTCTGGCGGACCATCGTGTTCCGGGCAGCAATCAGCAACGCTCCCGCACCGCAACACGGGTCATGGATACCAACCCACCCCTTTTTCTCGATGCGGGCCTCCAAGTCTGTGACCGTGATTTCAGCCATCATTTTGCAGACGTTGTAAGGGGTGAAGAATTGCCCTTTCCAGTGGTTGCCGAGATTCAGGCCCATAAATATTTCCCCCAAAAAGTCTTGCTCCGGGTTTGCTTCCAGGGCCTCTATCATCAATGCGAACAGTTCCGGGAATACCTTTTGCTCTGTCTCTTTGTATTGCTTGATGGTCTGAAGGTATTGGCGCTCCCGTGCCTCATGGGTGGAACTATCTTGGTCTAAGGCGTTGGAAATGACGGTCGCGGACATCAGTACAAAGTCGGCCCAGACTTGCCAACTGCTGTGCGTGTTGCATAGCTTGGAGAACAGCTTAGAAAATTCAGTCTGGCTTTCTTTGAGAAAGCGTACTGCGCGTGCCATGGACTACGGCAGCTCCGGGTAAGCCAGCTTACACAGCTGGACAAACTCCGGGAAGTCAATGTTCTCGTCCTGCTCTGCGCGCGAGAGGATGTGTTCGCGGGTTTTGGGGCCGACGCCCTCCAGCGCCTCGCGGTAATCCTCAAACGTGAATACTTTTTTCATTGAGTGTCTCCTTATGGGTCGATACGCCGGATACCACCTACAGTGCAGGGTTCCGGCTCTTGCTTACGGGTCCCCATGTGCAGCAGCTCCAACACATCATCCAGGTTGACCAGGGCTTTGTTCCCGGCCCAGACCACGGGGAAATCTCCAGATTTGATGCGCTGCCGTACCCAGTATTCCGAGACGTCGGTTTCCGGGTCCAGGGCCCGGAGCTCCGCCACAATCTTGGCGGCGGTACGCATACGGGGTATGGGCCTGCTGGCGCGTTCAGTCATCGTCCATCACCTCTTTCCCTTTGAAATATTCGCAGGTGTCGTAGGGCATCCGGGTCTTGAGCCGGGGGTAGGTGCAGTGGCCGCACTGGACCTTGTCGTCCTTCGCGTTGTAGTGCTGGTGGTAGCGCTTGCAGTTGGTACACAGTTTAGCCTCCGGAGTCAGCTTAGTTTGATAAAGCTGCTTGCGTTCTTTTACGGTCATAGTTGATTTCCTCCTTGCGCAGCCTGCAGGAGGATGGTATACTGTCCTCATGCGGGCCTGTTGGTCGCTTCAATAGGTCTGCTAGCCTCGTCAGGTGATTGTCCCTCACCTGGCGGGGCGCTTTTGGTTTGTTGGGTATGTCAAAACAATAAACTTGGTTGACTTGGTGAATAAAATCTCTTATAATTTATAGAGATACATGAACAAGGGGATGGCGTAATGGCGGTCCTACAAACAGTATTGACCTTTGCATTGGCAGTTTTTCCATGGCTTTTCCCCGCATGGGGGCTAAGCGAAAAAATCATCTTTACATTAGCTGTAGCTTTCGTTTCCTGTGTAATATACTGTATAAGTCTTGCATTGAAATTGAGAAGCTTGCGAAAAAAACATGGTGCATTAGAGCAAAATCGAAATGCACTAGCTGCTCAATTCGATGCGAAGAAAGATTTAATTCTCCGATATAGACGTGCATTTTATAATATAAATCTCTGTGTACTCCTTGCGTGCCAAGATACGGAAGCAGCTAAAGTGAAGACCATATTCGAAATCGTTCAATCTGCACAAAATCAAATAAATGATGATGGAGGTATATAGTTATGAGCAAGCCTTATAGGATTGTGAAAATTATCAGCGAATATAAAGTTGTGGTGAATGCCGGTTCTAATGATTCCATTTGCGAGGGGCAAGCCCTAGAGGTATATACCCCTGGGAAGGAAATTATAGATCCCGAAACAAACGAAAGTCTTGGAGTTCTGGATTACGTCAAGGCAAAGCTATATGTTCGAGATGTATTTCCCAAAATGTGCATCTGTGCAAATCAGGAAACTGAAGTAGTCAACCCGCTTAAAGCGTTTTCATTTCAATTTGAAAAGGTCCTTCCTCTCAATGTCGATGCAAAGGATATTTCTGGAGGTTTTGAGGGTATGAGTAAAAAAATTCATGTTGGCGATTTTGTCCGTATCCCAAGTTAATCCAGCAAAGAATTCAAGTTATCCAGCTTGTCCTCTGCAACCTTTCTGACAACAAGCAGACTGTGACTGATGGAGGCTTTTGCGCTCACATCTGTAAGCTCTATCTGAATTTTCCTGATTTCCTGTTTTACCTCTTTCAGCAGGTCCATAATTTCCTGAGTCTCAAGTTCAACAGGATATGTATTGGGCTTTTGTGGTTTACTGAATAACAAATTTATTCCTCCTTTCCTACCGCCCCTCCTGGGGCGGTTTTCGCTATTGCATCATCTCAAACACGCTGAGCTGACCGGCCAGTTCTTGCTTCCGGTGTAGGGCTTTGCGCTGAGAACGGGTCAGTCCGTCAATCTGCCTGGAAAGCTGGCTCTCCACCGCAGCAACCTTGGGATAAGACTTGCAAGTTTCGATGTTCACAATGATGTCACGGCTTTGGATCAGAAATGCCGTCCTGACCCCGGATTCGTCCCGCATACTGCGGATAATACTTCCCGCAATCCGGTTAAGAGCCTGCTCTTGCAACGCCAGCGGGTCAAAGGAACAGTGGGGGCGAATCAGGTCAAGAAGTTCAGACTTAGTCCACTCACCCTGGTCATGGAGCTGCTGTTTGATGGCCGCTCTAGCCTCTCTGCTGATGATTTCATTTCTTGCCATATCGGTGTGCCTCTTTTCTAAGTAACCTTTGAAGCCCCTGCAGCTTCTCAATCGCCTCTTCCAATGTGTCCAAGTCGTGAGAGAACAGATCTTTCAAGTCGTGCGTTGCCCGCGTAAGCGCGGAAACCACCTCCTCATTGGATTCTGGGAGCTTCAGTGGGCTGTAAATTGCTGTGTGGAATTCCTTGATGATTTTGTAGTCCTCGTCAATCTGTGCCATGTCAGACTGGCATTTGCCCTCACGGTAAACATCCAAGTCGATTACACCGTCCCTGCGCTCCTTGATACGCCGAAGCACTTCGCCCTGGGTGGCTTCTGTCTGCCCAGCCTGGGACTCGGCTATAACTTCCTCCACAATGTCCGGGTGGGACGCCATTTGCTCCATGCGGCCTACTTGTGAGGTAGAAAAACCCAGGTCTTTTATTGCTTGAGCTTTAGGTTTTGCTTCTTCCCTCTTACGGGAAAAAGCACTTGAATATTGATTCCCGCTTCCCTTCGGCATCTCCCGCGTAATCTCCCCCATTCTCTGATAAGCCAGCAGGATGACCTCTTGGAGGCGCCGCTGTTCCTCCATCTTCTGCATATAGACTTCCTGCGCCAGGTTCAGCTTCTGAATGGCCCGAATCTCCGCCTTGACTGCCTTTACCTTCTCTTGCGCCACAATCATGAACTTTGCTAGATCATCGGGCTGAGCGGGGAGGTCACTGCTTTGGTACGTTACTAGGTCGTTCATACTTGATTCCTTTCTTCGCGGTTGGCATCTGGTAACTCTAGTTTCAACCTATCCAGCCCAGCTTTTGCGTTTACGTAATATCCCTGGCAAAAAAAATCGCAGTCGGGTCTTCAATGCTGAGGATTTCACAAAGTTTCTGAATTTCCTTTCGATAGAAATCACTTTTTCCGTTCATTTTTCGGTATAATGTTGCTTCATCTATGCCTAGAGATGCTGCAACCTGACGAAGGGTAAGTCCAGATAGCACCACCTTTGCCTTGAATCGCTTTTCATCAAACATCGCGTCTCACCTCCGTTCTTACGTTTCCGTAAGGACACTATACCAGCACATTCGCGCAAAGTCAATACCTAAACGCAAATTATTTGATTTTTTTTGCGTTTGAGTATTGCATTTTTGCAAGTTTTGGTTTATACTCTTTTACGAGAAAGGGGGGATTTCATGGATTTCAAAGACATACTCAAAAATCGACGTGCAGAGCTCGACCTTACTCTTGATGAAATCGGGCGTTATGTCGGCGTGAGCGGAGCAACTGTGTCCCGCTGGGAAAAGGGCGATATCGAAAATATCCGGCGTGACAAAATCGCGAAGCTGGCCGAAGTATTGCAAGTGACCCCCGCCTACTTGATGGGCTGGCCAGAAAGTAACTCTGAGCTGCCAGAGTCACTCCCAGAAGAAATGGTTATTTTGAATCGTGCCGCAAAAAACATGACTCCAGAACAACTTCAGCGGCTGTTAAACATGGCAAAGTTAATGTTTGAGGAGGAATTTGACTTTAATGACGAACACGCCTGACTACCATAAAGCCACCAATATGGCTTACGCTGTTCTCGCTTCTTTGCATATATCTTCGCTGCCGATCAGCACCCTCAGCATCATCGGGTACTGCCCGCATTTGCGGGTCATCCCCTACACAGAAGCGTGCGCCCGTTTTGGCCTAAAATGGGATGAATACATGGCGCTGAATGTCAGCGAAAGGGGATACATTTGCCGAAAAGGAGAAAACGCCATTATTTTCTATAATGACACCATCGGCTTTGAAATCATTCGCTTTACGCTTGCCCATGAACTGGGGCACTACTTGCTGGACCACACGGCAGAAACCAGCGTCAGTGACAGAGAAGCGAATTGCTTTGCCAGAAACCTCCTCTGCCCTGTTCCAATTACAGATCATTTTAATCTTCAAGATGTTGATAACTGCTGCAATCTCTATGCGGTATCACCTCCAGCAGCGGAGGTTGTTCTTGATAAACGCGAGTTAGACCGTTATCACATAACCGACCATCACTACCAAACGATGATCCAGCTTTTTGGCTTAGAGAATATTACAAAAGCAGAACAGTTAAATCCCTATTCCACGCAAACCATTAGTGCTTTTTTTGATTTTTCCACTCAAAATTATGACAGTGCTTTCACCCTGAAATGCTGTCAACCACATCAGACCCGTTCCGCTTATGCCCTTGAATGGAATTCTGTGATTGGGTGAGACTCTAAACAACTATTTAATCTAAACAGAAAGGAATCGGAAACTCATGGACAGAGATAACGTTATCCTAATCAATATCTTAAAGGATGCAGAACAAGGAACACTTTCAAAACGAAAATGGCGTAGCTACGGTTGTATATCTGAACCAGAAATGCAAGATTTTTTAGATACCCTTATTCATACAGGCTGTATCATTCAACACAATGTTCCCCCCAATACCGCAAGGGACGGACACAACCGTGAATTGATCCGTTGGCGCAATGATCCGTATTTTTCCATTACTGAAAGGGGAAAAGAACATCTAAGGAACATCCGAGATTATTAAAAGCAAAAAACCGCCCCCGGCGTTACCAGCACCGAGGGCGGGAGCGCCGCAGATGTTACCAGCATACTACGGCAAAACACAATGAAACGAAGTCGATAAACTAAGGCCCCATTGCGCCCTTTAGTATACCACATCGGAGGGCAGGGGCGCAAGCGTGGAAGGAGGAAAAATGGCGACCATCGCTAAGCGAGGGAAAAGCTATAAGATCACCGTCTCCCAGGGATACGACCATAAAGGGAACCGTCTCCGCCAGCACCTGACGTGGACACCCGATCCCGGCATGACGGAGCGGCAGATCAAAAAGGAGCTGGAGCGGCAGGCGGTACTATTCGAGGAAAAAGTTTTGAGCGGGGCCGCCGTCGATTCCAGCATCCGTTTTGCGGACTTCGCAGAGAAGTTTATGAAGGAGTATGCGGAGCTCTATCTAAAGGCGAAAACGGTCCACGGTTACCGGGAAAACTTGAAGCGGATCAACCAGGCCATCGGCCACATCAAACTTTCCAGCCTGCGCACAGCCCACATCAACAGCCTTTACCGGAATCTCCAGGAAGAGGGGGTGCGCAACCGGTCCATCGCAATCTGCAAGGTGAACCTAAAAGCACAGGTCGGCACCCAGCGCGGGGCCATGACAGCCTTTGCGGAACGTGCCGGTATAAGCCGGTCCACGCTGAAGCAGGCCGTGGAAGGAAAGCCGGTCAGTCAATCGACCGCAGCGGCCATTGCCCTGGCTCTGAACACCACCCCCGGGAAACTCTTTACCCTGGCCTCTCACGTCGAGCCTTTGGCACCGGCTACCGTGCTGTCATATCACCACACAGTATCCACGATTCTATCCCGTGCAGTCAAGTGGGGCTATCTGTCTAGCAACCCCGCAGACAACGCAGAGAAGCCCGCGCTGGGCCGCAGAGAGGCTGCCTACCTGGAAGAAGCCGACGCTCGGCGGCTCCTGGAGCTGCTGCAAGACGAGCCCATTCGCTGGCGGATCATCATCACCTTTGACCTGTTCTCCGGGCTGCGCCGCGGGGAACTGCTGGGGCTGCGATGGCAGGACGTCAATCTGGATGCCCACACCATCACCATCCGCCAGACCTCCAATTACATCCCAGAACGAGGTGTGTATACAGACACCCCGAAAAATGAAACATCCATCCGCCCATTGCTCCTTTCGACCCCAGCCGTCTTGATGTTGCTGGAGTACCAGCGCTGGCAGGACGCGCAGCGGGAAAAGCTGGGCGACGCCTGGGCCGATCAGGACGGGCGGGTATTTACCACAGAACTTGGCGCCCCTCTTTTCCCCGACAGCGTAACCCAGTGGTTCGGAAAATTCGTTGCCCGGGCCGGGCTGCCGAAAGTAACCGTCCATTCCCTCCGGCACACCTATGCCACCTTGATGATTGCCGACGGCGCACCTTTGGTGGTAGTCTCTAAGCAGCTGAGCCACGCCCAGACCAGCACCACCGCAAACATTTATGCACACGCTATTGCCTCCGCCCAGGCGAAAGCCATGGAGACCTTTGACCGGTTCTCTGACCTGGTAGGCGAGGCCGATCCACCAAAAGAAAAAAGCAAAAAGGCAGCGGGAGATTGAACCTCTCCCGCTGCTTTTCTTCTCGTATTCTGCGGTACTTTTTACGGCTTTGGGCACCAAACGGGCACCAAAACGCGAAAATGTACATCCTCCGAAAAAGCGAAAAGCCCTCAAACCGTTGCAGTTCAAGGGCTTCCATGGAGCTACTGGCCGGACTTGAACCGGCGACCTGCTGATTACGAATCAGCTGCTCTACCAACTGAGCCACAGTAGCAAGGGGGAATCAGCGGGGACTATTATACCACGGGGGGCAGGATTCGTCAAGGATAAAATTCTTCTAATACAATTCGTATAGGGAAGCCTTACATTTCCGGGCTGCCCTAGAAAATCATCAACTTTTTGCCTCTGGATTCTACAAAAAGTTATCCACACTTTCCACCGGGTTTTCCACACCCCTGTGGAAAACTTGTGCACAACTGTTTATAGTTTTCCCCATTCTCCCCAACTTTGTCCACAGTGTTACCCCAAAGAAATCTCCCGGTTGGCATAGGCGTTCAAATCCGTACCCCCTCGATTCCCTGCCAAATACTCATAATATCCCTGGCTGCCGATCATCGCACCGTTGTCTCCACAGAGCTTTAACGGCGGTAGGTAAAGGGAAATCCCCCTCTCTTGGCAGGCAGCTTCCAGCTCTCTACGAATCCGGGAATTGGCCGCCACGCCCCCCACTACGGCCACCTTCCCATAGCCCAACATCTCAGCCGTCTCCATGGTCCGGGGCACCAACTCCCGGCTCACAGCGGCGGAGAAAGAGGCCGCCAAGTCTGCCACCGGCAGCGCCTCCCCTTTCTGTTGGATTTTGTGGATCTGGTTCAGCATGGCAGTTTTCAGGCCGGAAAAGGACATATCCAGGGGGGCATCCTGGACGTGAACAGCTGGCAAGGAAAAAGCCTTGTCATCCCCTCCCCGGGCGGCACGATCCAACGGCCCACCGCCGGGATAACCTAGGCCCATCACGCGAGCAATCTTGTCAAAGCACTCCCCCGCCGCATCGTCCCGGGTGGCCCCTAAAATCTCCATCTCCGTATACCTCCGCACGTCCACAATCAGGGAGGTCCCCCCCGAGACACACAGGCAAACGAAGGGCGGCTCTAGCTCCCGATGTGCGATATAGTTGGCGGCGATGTGCCCCCGGACATGGTGGACCGGGATCAGCGGCACCCCCAGGGCATAGGCCACAGACTTGGCAAAGTTCACCCCCACCAGCACCGCGCCGATGAGCCCAGGGGCGTAGGTCACTGCCACGGCGTCGATCTCCCCCCGGGTGACCCCCGCTTTCTCCAAGGCCGCATCTGCCAGGTCTGCAATCACCTCAATGTGCTTCCGGGAGGCGATCTCCGGCACCACACCGCCGTAAAGCTTGTGCATTTCTACAGAAGAGGCGATGCAGTCCGCCAACACCTCCCGCCCGTCTTTCACCAAGGCTACCGCCGTCTCATCACAGGAGGATTCTACCGCAAGTATTATCATAGGCTTTCTTCCTTTCTCCCAAACTGCCGGGTCAACAGGAGGGCATCCTCTTTGGGGGCTTCATAATAGTCCCGCCGCCGGCCGGCCTCCTGGAAGCCGTGCTTCCGGTACAGGGCCACCGCAGCCTCATTGGATGGACGGACTTCCAAGGTTAGGAACGCCAGCTTTTCTTCCCCGAAACGGCAGAACACATCCAGCAGCCGGTCCGCAATGCCCTGGCGGCGGCAGTCCGGGCGGACCGCCACATTATCAATATAGCCCTCATCTAAAATCACATGGAGGCCTGCGTAACCCAGCACACTCCCGTCCTCCCCCTCAGCCACAATGAAGGATGCGGTATCGTTGTACAACTCCTCTGCCAGCATAGCCTCGCTCCAAGGGGTGGCAAAGCACAGGCGTTCCAGCTCCGCCACCCCAGCCAGGTGGGAGCGATCCATGGGTACCAACGTATAGTTCATGCCTTGGCCTCCCCCCAGCTCTGGCCCACACCGGCGTCAGCAGTGAGGGGCACTGCCAGTTCCACTACTTTCTCCATCTCTTCCTCCAGTAAAGCTTTTACCTTGTCAGCCTCCCCCTGGGGACACTCCACGATGAGTTCGTCGTGGACCTGCAGCACCAGCCGGGCCTCCAACCCCTGCTCCTTCAAAGCCTGGGCCACCCGGATCATGGCCAGCTTCATTACGTCCGCTGCCGTACCCTGGATGGGCATGTTCAAGGCCACCCGCTCGCCGAAAGAGCGGAGGTTAAAGTTGGCAGAGCGCAGCTCCGGCAGCCAGCGGCGGCGGCCCATGAGGGTGGCCACGTAGCCGTCCTTCTTGGCCTGCTCCTTGATCTCATACATATAGGCCCGGACCCCCGCGAAGGTCTCCAAATACCTATTCATGTACTCCTTGGCCTCTTTCTGGCTGACCCCGATATCCTGGGCCAAGGAAAAGCCAGAAATGCCGTAGACGATGCCGAAGTTCACCGCCTTAGCCCGGCGGCGCAGCTCCTGGCTCACCTCCTCCGGCGGCAGGCCGAACACCTGGGCGGCGGTATGGGTGTGGACATCCTCCCCGGAGAGGAAGCTCTGGATCATCCGCTCATCCCCAGAGATGCAGGCCAGCAATCGCAGCTCGATCTGGGAGTAGTCCGCATCCACCAGCACCCAGTCCTGGGGGGCGATGAACATGGTCCGCAGCTGAGCCCCCAGAGGGGTGCGCACAGGGATATTCTGCAAATTTGGCTCCGTGGAGGACAAGCGCCCGGTGGCGGTGACGGTATTCTGGAAGGATGTGTGGATGCGCCCGTCTGGGCCGATCCCACGGGCCAGGCCCTCCACATAGGTGGAGTTCAGCTTGGTAAGCTGCCGGTACTCTAAGAGCTTGTCAATCATAGGGTGGGCGGGACGGAGCTTCTCCAACACTTCGGCGCTGGTGGAGTAGCCCGTCTTGGTCTTTTTGATGGGGGACAGGCCCAGCTTTTCAAAGAGGATTTTTCCCAACTGCTGGGTGGAGTTCAGGTTGAACTGCTCCCCGGCCTGGGCAAATATCTCCTTCTCCAAGGCGGCGATCTCCTCCCGCAATGTTTCGCCAAACTGTTCCAAAGCCGCCCGGTCCACCAGCATCCCCTGCTTCTCCATCTCCGCCAGCACAGGGCACAAGGGCAGCTCGATCTGCTCCAACACCCCCATCAGGCCCAATTCCTCCAGTTTGGGTCGGAGAACCCCCCAAAGGGCCTCCACCCAGACGGCATCCCCATACCAAGTTCCACTGGTGGTAGGCTCTGCTAGATCCTCAGTAAAGTAGGACTGCGCCAGCTTGCGCAGTTCATAGCTCCCCGCCGTGGGGTCCAAGAGGTAGGCCGCCAGCTCCGTGTCAAAAACAAAGCCCTCATAGGGCTGGTCCCGCTCCGCCAGGGCCCGGCACAGCTCCTTGACCCCGTGGGCCACCTTTTTGACCTTCCCGGAGAACAGCGCCGAGAGCAGCGCCGGGTAGTCCCCCTGGTAACTCGCCTCCTCCGCCGTCCAGAGCATCTCCCCCTCTTGCCCCAGGTACACCGCCACCCCTGTGAGGCCCGGTTGGGCCAGCACGGTCACATGTTCCGCCGCCTCCCAGCGGAGCAAGGCCTGGGCCAAATCCTCTGCCGTGGCCAGAGGGCACAGCTGGGCTGTGGTGGCGGGGGCGGCCTCCTGGGTCGCCGGGGCGTGGACGGTATCCAAACCCAGTTGGGTGATGAGCTTGAACAGCTCCAACTTCTCCAACAGCGCCCGCAGAGGGCCAGCGTTCACCGGCTTGCGCAGGGTATCCTCCGGCGCGAACTCCAAGGGCGCGTCGCAGCGGATGGTACATAACTCATAGGACTGGAAGGCACTCTCCCGCCCCTCGGTGAGCTTTTTTACCATGGCAGGCTTAGCGGGGGTATCTGGGGCAGTGACCACGTCGGGAAGCTGGTCATAGAGGTGGTCGATGGAGCCGTACATCTGCACCAGACCCATGGCCGTCTTTTCCCCCACCCCCTTCACCCCGGGAATGTTGTCGGAGGCGTCCCCCATCAAAGCTTTCAGGTCAATGATGTGTATGGGGTCGAAGCCGTATTCCTCCCGGAAGGTATCCGGGTCCATCTCCCGGGTGGTGGTCTTGCCGCTGCGGGTGGTCACCAGCTCCACATAGGTGTGGGGGGTGATGAGCTGAAGGGAATCCTTGTCCCCGGTGGCGATGCGGCAGTCCCAGCCCGCTGCCTCGCACTTGCGGGAGATGGTGCCGATCAAGTCGTCGGCCTCCCACCCCGCCATCTCATAACAAGGGATGTTCATTGCATCCAACACCTGCTTGAGCATGGGGATCTGTACCGCCAATTCCTCGGGCATCTTCTTCCGCTGGGCTTTGTACCCCTCATAGGCCAGGTGGCGGAAGGTGGGCTCCTTCCGGTCAAAGGTGATGCACAAGCCGTCGGGGTCCACCTCGTCCACCATGCGGCGCAAAATGTTCAAGAAGCCAAAGATGGCCTGGGTAGGGAAGCCCTCCTTGTTGCTCAGGGGGCGGATGCCAAAAAAGGCCCGGTTAACAATGGAATTCCCATCAATCACCAGCAGCTTCATAGTCTCACTTCCTCATTGCTTTCATATCCTGAATGGTTCCCATTCTTTTCTGAGCTCTATTGTAACAAGGTTTGGCGGGAAAAGCAACGGTGGGGCCGTGGGCCCGGCGTTTTCCCCAAAGCTTTACGAAGTAGGAGGACTGACTATGAAACGATCCCTATGCCTCATCGCCGCCCTGGCCCTTATCCTCACCGCCTGCGCACAGCCCAGCCTGGAAGCCAGCCAAGAACAGCGCTATCAAATGGCCGTGGCCCGTTTGGAGGCAGGCTTCCCCGCCTCTGCCCTGCCCCTGTTCCGGAGCCTGGGGCACTACCGGGACGCCGCCCTTCAGCGCCGCCACTGTGCCTTTGCCGCCCTGCGGTCCTACATCGCCAGCCACGGCGCCCCCTACACCCCCATGGATGACGGCGGCGCCGTGATCACCTACAACAGCGCCCTCACCCAGGCCGGAAGCATCACCCGCTATGCCGCCCTGGACCAGGGGGGCCGGTTAGTCTTGGGTTGCGGCAGGGCCTCGGAGGCCTTGGGGAGCTGGGTCTACTCCATCACCCTAGAGGAGA
Organism: Evtepia sp.; assembly: GCF_056797215.1. Lineage (NCBI taxonomy): Bacteria > Bacillati > Bacillota > Clostridia > Eubacteriales > Evtepia > Evtepia sp. Next base: position 56,772 of record NZ_JBQILM010000001.1, on the reverse strand, counting down.
ACAGCAGCTATGCCGAGACCAGCTTCCTGGGGCTCCAACGCCTGGGCGCCCCCACCTTTTTCCAGGGCAACGCCTCCCTGTTCCTGTGCAACTACGCCCAGAACCGCAGCGTGGATCTGCCTGTGACACAGTGGCAGGACCGCCAATGCGTGTTCCCTCAGCGGCAGCTCTCCGAAGCCTATAGCCCTCGGGATATGCAGGCCATCCAGACCCTGCCGGCGGCGGTGGAGATGCTTTTCCGGGAAAGCGGCGTCACCTTGGGGGATTTGGGGTTTTGGGACGCGGAGGATACCGTAGCATCCTAAATACGTCCCTCAGCGCAGGCGGCATTCTCCTCCCATGCCGCCTGCGCTGTTTCTATGTCTTTTTCCGGGGGTACGGGGTTTTTACATCCGTAATCCCTAACAGGTAATCCACGCTGGTGTTATGATACTGGCACAGCTTGATGAGTACCTCTGTGGGGATGTCCCGCTTACCCATCTCATAGTTGGAATAGCACACTTGGGAGCAGTGCAAGTAGTCTGCAAGCTCTTTTTGCAACAAATCTCTGTCCTCCCTAAGATCGCGTATTCTTTTATACATTTTTTGAATCTCTCCTTGGCGTCATGCCTTTTAACGTATCCAAAAAAAGTATAGGTATAACATTTTGTTATCTTGACTTATATAACAAAATGTTATATCATGTGTGATATATTCGTCGGCCGCGAAACAAAAGACAGAAAAGAAAGGTATGATCCCATGAAACGAATTGTAGCACTTTTGTTGTCCTTGACCCTATTGCTCCCCCTGTTCCCCTCCGCCTTAGCTGCGCCAGGGGATGCCACAAAACCTGGGGAATCCAGCACAAATACGCTGTCCCTTGACCCCACTCAGATCGGCCCTGTCGCCTTTGCCATGCAGCTATGCAAGTACACAGTGGACACTGCTGTGCAGACCCTAAATGACACAGCAGCAGAAACCACCGCAACGCCAACCGTGGCAACCCCCAAACTCGACAATACGGACCTCTCTATTGTTGCGTATACTGTTCTGCTGACGATGATTCCCATTGTGCATGAGATTGTTGGCCTCTAAAATTGCCCAGAGAACGAAATGAGGTAGCAAGCCGTGAAATACTTTCTCCCCCTCCTGCTGTCTATATTATTGTGCCTTTCCGCCTGCAACAGCTCTGATCACACGGCAGCCCAGGAGAACAATGTGCCATCCCAGCAAGAGATCCCCTCAAAAAACAAAATTAAGGATCAATCTGCACCACTCCAAGCTGCACAGGACACAGGTTTTTCTACCATAAACATCGGGGACTCTATCACATTAGACTTCGCTGCACTCACATTTGACGCTGCCTCCTGGTCTGACACGATCATGCCCACAGACACCAGCGGCTTTTACTCCTATATGTCAGATATCGATGGTGAAAGCTACTTTTGGCTGCGTGGTACACTGAAAAATACAGCAGGGAGCGCCTACAATGTGAGCAATATGGTTGCAAAAATCACATTTGATGAGAAATATACTTACAACGCATGGCTCATCGCGGAAGATGATGGTACTGACTTTTATGGGTATCTTGTGAATCCCTTATCCTCCGTAACCTATTACATCTATTCCTCCATTCCCGATGAATTAAAAACAATGTACTCCTCCTGTCAGGTCCGCTTCGGGTTTTCGGAAACATTCAGTGGTTCAAGTTATGACAGCTTCGAGGAATGTTCGTACCGCTATGTCATGTCCTTATCCAAATAGCTCAAGGCTGGGGGTACATTGTTGCGCCGCCCCAATAAAACGAACAACAGACAAAAACCCCCTATGTAGGAAACTAAGACTACATAGGGGGTACTGGTTATGTCAGGAAAAGCGGGAACAAGTTTCCCTGTTCCCGCTTAAAAATGCTAGACTTTGCTTGTATTTTCTTACTTGAAGTACCGCTCCAGCAGGCCCTTGAAAGCCTTACCATGGCGGGCCTCGTCCCGGGCCATCTCGTGGACGGTGTCGTGGATGGCGTCCAGGTTCAGGGCCTTGGCGCGCTTGGCCAGGTCGGTCTTGCCCATGGTAGCGCCGTTCTCGGCCTCCACGCGCATTTCCAGGTTCTTCTTGGTGGAGGGGGTCACCACCTCGCCCAGGAGCTCGGCGAACTTGGCAGCGTGCTCAGCCTCTTCATAGGCTGCCTTCTCCCAATACAGGCCGATCTCAGGATAGCCCTCCCGGTGGGCCACACGGGCCATGGCCAGGTACATACCCACTTCGGTACATTCGCCATTGAAGTTGGCGCGCAGATCTTCCAAAATATCTTCGGGCACACCCTCAGCCACGCCCACAACGTGCTCAGCAGCCCAAGCCATCTCGGGGCCCTGCTCCACGAACTTGCTGCCAGCTGCGTGGCACTGGGGGCATTCTGCGGGGGCGGAATCGCCCTCATGGACATAACCGCAAACGCTGCAAACATACTTACTCATAATTCATATCCTCCATACTTCGCCCCTATATCCAGGGGCTGGTTTTCTATTGTAGATCATCCAGCGGAGCTTTCCGCCGGGCTTTTACGCTTTCTATTCTACACGGCATAGTTTGTTTTGTAAACCCCTTGGCCACCTAGTTTTTCTGCTTTTTTTCATTTGTTTGGTGATGAAAGTCACAGCAAGGGATCAGCAGCGGGCCTACCATGGTTGCGCCCTGCTCATAAGCTGTGGATCAGCTCCATCAACCCCTCCCGGTCATACAGGGCAGAGAGCACCGGCAGCATGGCGTTGGGAGAGAGATGCTCTGGCAGGCCCAGGGCTTCCAGGAGCTTTTTCCGCTTTTCCCGGCTCCCCGCGCCCCCGGACAGCCCCCAAGCATAGAGGTCCGCCTTGGTCAGGGGTTCCCCCCGGGCTGCCCCTGGTGGCAAATCCAGAAAGGTGGCGCCCCCCCGCCGCAGGGCTTGTTCCAGCACCGGCTGGGACATGCCCTCCACCCCCAGCTTCCCCTCCTTGCCCGGGCGGCGCTTCCGGCGCTCTTTGCCCTTCTGGTCGGGGATATAGGCGTGCTTCACCTGCTCCTTGGGCAGGGCGCTTTTCAGGTAGTTGCGGATCACAAATCCCGCCCCGTCACTGTCGGTGAGGACGATGAGCCCCCGCTTCTCCGCCACCCGCCGGAGCAGGTCCAACTGTGCCTTGTCGTGAAAAATCCCGAAGCCGCTGGTCTCTAAGATAACGGTGTCCACCAGCTGGGCCAGGGTGTTTTTGTCATAACGGCCCTCCACCACGATGGCCTCTTGAATCCTCAACATGCCCGGCCCCCCGCCGCCAGCTCCAGCATTAGGGACAGGAGCAGGTCCTGGCTGTCCGCCCCGGCCACCGACTTCATGGCCAGGTCTGTCTGGGCACAGCGGGCCACGGCGTGTTTGCACCAGTTCAACCCATGGCGGTGGGCCCCGCCCATGAGCTTTTCCGCCGGATAGCTGGAACGCATCCCCCACAGCTCCGCCAGGTAGCTGGCCCCTCGTCCTGCCTCCAAGGCCACCCGGGCGGTGTACAACTGCCGGAAGTGCTTCCCCAGCACCGCAAGAATCATAATGGGGGCGTTTTGCAGGCGCAGAAGGTCGTTGAGGACGGAAAACGCCTTGTCGCTGTTGCCCTGGGTGAGGGCGTCGGTCATCTGGAACACCACCGCGTCGATCACCGGAATGGCCACTGTGTCGATATCTGCCCGGCGAATTTGCCGCTCCTTGGCATAGGCGCCGATCTTCTCGATCTCCGTGATGAGGCCATTCATCAGGTCGCCGCAGAGGAAGATCAGGTACTGGGCATCTGCCGGGTCGATGTCGTGGCCCAGGGCCCGGAAGCGGCGGCGGACCCAGTCCATTAGATCCGTCTGGCTCTGGCGGGTAAACTCCACCACCTGGCCGTGGGCTTTGATGGCCCCTGCCAGCTTCTTCATCCGGGCATCGCTCTTATAGGGGACGGTATCGTAGAGGAACACCAGGCAGCAGTAGCTGGGCAAGTCCCCCAGGAGCTGGGCCATCAGGTTCCGTTCCCCCTCTGGGGCCTTGAAGAGGTCGTAGTCGTTGACCACAATCATGGTGTGGGGGCTCATCATAGGCAGGGCATCCACCGTCTCCCCCAGGCGCTGGGCGGTGAGGCCCTTGCCAGGGAGGGGGTGGTAATTGAAGCCCTCCATGCCCTCTGGAATGAGGGCGGTTTTCAGGCGTTCCAGGTAGTAGTCCCGCAGATAGGTCTCCTCCCCGTGGAAGATATACAGGGGGGCGGTGGTGCCCTCTGCCAGGTCTTTTTTGAACTGCCGGTAGGCAGCGGAGGTGGTTTCTTTTTTCTTTGCCATGGTCTTCTCCTGCTGTGGTTTTTTCAATGGTTCCCATTGGCGTAGAGGGTAATGGTACCGTTCCCGTCGGTACGATAAATCTCCGCCCCAATGGCGCTCAGACGGTCCAGGACGTCCTGGGTGGGATGGCCGAAGGTATTACGGCCCACGGAGATCACGGCGGTCTCTGGGCGGGTCTGCTCCAACAGCGCCTTCCCTGTGGAGTATTTGGAGCCATGATGGCCGGCGACGAGGACCTCCACATCCGGCAAATCCTCCCGGGCCAACAGGCGTTCTTCTGCCTCTATGGGCATATCCCCGGTGACCAGGGCCTCCCATTCCCCGCTGCGTGCCAAGACGGCCAGACAGTTTTCATTGCTCCCCCCGCCGTCCCCCACCGGGGCATAGAAGCGCAGCTCCCCCTTGCCGAAGTCCGCCCGGGAGGTGGTGGTAATATAGTGGATGGGAGTCCCCGCCTCTGCCGCCAGGGCTTCGATCTCCTGGCGCAAGTCGTTTTCGGCCTGGAAGTCCGGCATGGCAATGGCGTTCACCTGCATGCGGCCCATGAGCTCCGGCACACCTCCGGCGTGGTCACTGTCGTAGTGGGTGAGCACCAACAGGTCGATGCTGCTGCGGCCCAGGGACTGCAAATACCCTGCCGCCGTGTCCCCTGGACTGTAGCTGCCGCCGCAGTCCACCAGGGCACAGGCACTGCCGGAGGTGAACACGATGCTCTGCCCCTGGCCCACATCCAGCACCGTCATCACCATATCCCAGCGCCGGACGCTCTCCACCGTCAACAGGGTAGAAAAGCACAGGGCCGCCACACAGACGCAAAGGGGGAGCATGGGCCGCTTCCCTTGCAACGGTGCGAAGAGGTACAGCAGCACCAGCCCATACACCAACAGTATCCACAGGGTGTAATAAATCGAGTGCATCCCCACCGCGGCCAGGGGGAAACGGCTGGCCGCGGCGCTGTACCAGAAGAAACCGTCCACCGGCCAGCCCACCGCCGCCGCCACAAGCTGCCCCAGGGGCAGGTACACAAAACCCAGCACCACCGAGAGCAGGCCACCCAGAAAGGCTATGGATACCGCCCATGTGGTGAGCAGGTTGGACAGGGGAGCGATCAGGGAGAACTGTCCAAAGTACAGGGCGGAGAGGGGGATGGTAAACAGCATAGTCCCCAGGCTCACCGCCACCGTCCCCACCAGGGGCCCCACCCAGCGGCGCCAGGGCCTGGGGAATTTTTGCAGCCAAGCCCTGCTCCACGGCTGTCCAAAAACAAAGATTCCCACCGTGGACAGAAAGGAAAACTGCAAGCCGGGGTTGGCAATGGCGTAGGGGTTCAGGGCCAGCAAAACCAGCAAGCCCGCGCTGAGGCTCACCATGGGGTGGGTCTCCCGGCGGATGTGGGTGCCGATAAGGGACAGGGTAGCCAAAATGGCCGCCCGGACAGTCCCCGGTGCGCTGCCGGTCATCAGAGTGAAGCAGAGAACCCCCGCCAGCAGCAGCACCAGGCTTCCCCGCCGCTCTGGCTTCAAAAACAAGGTCAAGAACCCCAGCAGGAAGGAGACGTGCAGGCCGGAAATCACCACCACATGGCTCAGCCCCACCCGCTTGAAGTTGTTCTGGTCCACCTGGTCCAGCCCTGACTTGTCCCCGGTGAGCAGGGCCCGGAGAAACCCCGCCTGCTTTTCGGGATAGAGCTGGTCAATCCGCTCCCGCACCGTGCCAGCCAGGATGGTCAGGGCGTAACGGGCCGGGACCCCCTGGGCCCTGTCCACTTCCACCGGGCCGTAGCCCTTGAGCTTGAGCAAGACCCCCTTGGAGGGGTAGTACAAGCTCTCCTCCCCCGCCATCCTGTCGGCAGGGGTACACCGCGCCACGCAGGACAGACGGTCCCCCGGGCGCAGGTCCAGGAGGGTACTCTCTCCATAAAAGATGGCCTTTCCCTTCCGCCCATCCGCTTCCCCGGCCCGGACAGTGATGCGGCAGCCGTAGTCTGTCTCCTCCGGCCACTCCACCACCACCGCCTCTAGGCGGACAGTCCGGTTTTCCATGGCCTGGGCAGGGGCGTGGAAGATGGCGCCGTAGGCCGTCAGCCACAGCAGGGCCAGGGCAGCCCCCAGCACCGCCGGCCGGACGCGCCACTGCCGCTTGGTCAGAAGCAGCCCCAGCCAAAGGGCCAGGCACAGTACCCCCACCGGGAGGGGCCAGCCCGTCCCCGGCAGATAGGCCCCTGGCAGTGCGGCCAGGACACACCCCGCCGCAACATACAGCAGGGTCATGGCTGGTCTGTCCTGCCCAGGATGTAGTCCGTGGACGTATGGTACAGCTCCGCCAGCTTGAGCACCGCCCAGGTGGGAATTTCCCGCTCCCCGGATTCATAGCGGCGGTAAACGCTGCGGTGCATATTCAAGTAGTCTGCAACTGCTTTTTGACTTTTGTCATGATCTTCTCTTAGATCCTTTATTCTGCGAAAATACATCGGTATCACCGATAGAAATGTTACCAATTGGTAGCATTCTTATCGGCTCTTTGGCCCCGAATGGGGCCTTTTCGCAGAAAAAAGGGGCGGCCCGCAGGCCACCCCTAAAGCCTCGCAGAGTTCGCGTCCGCAGACGAGAAGCAATTCTGAGCCGTTTTTGGGGTGGCTTTGCCGCCCCAAAAACACTTCTCGGCCTGCAAGTGTGCCCGAAGGGTGCACGCAGTCAGGCCGCAACCTCTACATCAAAAAAGCTTTGCTTTTTTGATGCGCTGATTTATCCGGGAGGCCAGGTCATGTCACGTCCACCTAGAACATGGAAATGCAGGTGGAATACGCTTTGGCCCGCCCGCTCGCCGCAGTTGGACACCACACGGAAATCCTGGAGCCCCAGCTCCTTGGTGACCTTGGAAATCACCTGGAAGCAATGGCCCACCACAGCGGCGTTCTCCGCCGTAACCTCCCCGCAGGAGACAATGTGCTCCTTGGGGATCACCAAGAAGTGGGTGGGCGCCTGGGGATCAATGTCATAAAAGGCATAGCACAGCTCGTCCTCATAGACCTTCTTCGAGGGGATTTCACCGGCTATGATCTTGCAAAACAAACAATCATTCATGGGGATCACTCCTTTATTTTTGCCTTGTAGATTTTGTCAAATTCTGTTATACTGACCCTGCCGTCCGTTCTCCGACCTGTAATGGGAAGGAGGTGATTCCCATGATGGACGTTCTAAACTTTATACTGGCCGTCGCCGCAAGTGTCCTCGCATATTACATCTGCAAGTGGCTTGACGACCAGAACCGCAACGGACGGTAAGCAAATGGACCCCCTGGAAAGCTGCCACTTTCTAGGGGGTCCGCTTCCCATAACGGACGTTCAATTTTCGGGCGCATATATTGTAGCACAGAGTCCTAAGATATGCAAGCACTTTTCCCCATCCACCCTGCCCAAAGGAGGCCACAATGAAGCTCATCCATCTCTCCGACCTGCACCTGGGCAAGCGGGTCAACGAGTTTTCCATGCTGGAGGACCAGCGCCACATTTTGTCCCAGATCACCGCCATGGTGGAGGCGGAGCGGCCCGATGCCGTGCTCATCGCCGGGGATGTCTTTGACAAGCCCACCCCCTCCGCCGAAGCCGTCACCCTGCTGGACAGCTTCCTGGTGGACCTGTCCAGCCTGGCCTGCCCGGTGTTCCTCATCAGCGGGAACCACGACTCCCCGGAGCGCTTGGCCTTCGGGGGGCGGCTCATGGCGGGCAGCGGCATCCACTTGGCCCCGGTGTACGACGGCCAGGTGCGCCCCTTCCTGCTTCAGGACAGCCACGGCACGGTAGCCCTATACCTCCTGCCCTTTTTGAAGCCCGCCCAGCTCCGGCGCTTTTTCCCCGATGCGGAGCTGGACTCCTACACCGACGCCCTCCGCACCGCCATCGCCGCCATGGACCTGGACCCCCAGGCCCGCAACGTGCTGGTAACCCACCAGTTCGTCACCGGGGCCACCCGCTCGGAATCTGAGGAGATTTCCGTGGGCGGGACGGACAACGTAGACGCCAGCGTCTTTGACCCCTTTGACTATGTGGCCCTTGGCCATCTCCACAGCCCCCAAACCGTGGGACGGGAGACCTTGCGCTACTGTGGCACGCCCCTGAAATACGCCTTTTCTGAAACCAAGGAGAAGTCCGTCACGGTGGTGGAACTAGGGGAAAAGGGGGACACCAAGGTCCGCACCCTCCCCCTCACCCCTCTGCGGGCGATGGTGGAGCTGCGGGGGTGTTACGAAGAACTGACCCGCCGGAGCTTTTATGAACACACCAACTACCAGGAGGACTACGTCCACATCACCCTCACCGATGAGATGGACATCCCAGAAGCCATGGGAAAGCTGCGGACCATCTATCACAAGCTCATGAAGCTCAGCTACGACAATGGCCGCACCCGCGCCGCCGCCAGCACTCAAACTGGGGAAAGGGAGCCCCCCGCCTCTCCCCTGGCGTTGCTGGAAGAATTTTACCAGGCCCAGAACGGTGCCTCTCTGTCCCCGGAACAGCGGCGCTTCGCCCAAAGCCTAATGGAAGAGATTTGGGAGGGACTGTCATGAGGCCACTACACCTGACCCTCTCCGCCTTTGGCCCTTATGCCGGACAGGTGGAGCTTCCCCTAGAAACCCTGGGCACCCAGGGCCTTTATCTCATCACCGGGGACACCGGCGCGGGAAAGACCAGCATTTTCGACGCCATCACCTTCGCCCTCTACGGGGAGGCCAGCGGGACAAACCGCAGCCCCGCCATGCTCCGCTCCAAATACGCCGCCCCAGACACCCCCACCTTCGTGGAGCTGCGCTTTTCCTATGACGGGGAAACCTATACCGTCCGCCGTAACCCGGAATACCTGCGTCCGGCCAAGCGGGGGGGCGGGTTGACGAAGCAGCGGGGGGAAGCGGAGCTCACCCGCCCCGACGGGACGGTGGTCACCAAGCTTCAAGAGGTCAACGCCGCCGTCACGGAGCTGTTGGGCCTGGACCGGACCCAGTTCTCCCAGGTAGCCATGCTGGCCCAGGGGGATTTCCTCAAGCTACTGCTGGCGGACACCAACGAACGGCAGAAAATCTTCCGGGAGCTGTTCCACACCCGCTGCTACCAGAGCTTCCAAGACCGCCTCAAGGCGGAGAGCAGCCAGCTCCACAGCCAGTGCGACGCCGCCCGGGCCAGTGTCCAGCAGTACATCGGCGGGGTCAGTTGTCCCGAAGGGGACCCCCTAGCTCCCCTTCTGATAGAAGCCCAGGCAGGGGCCCTGCCCATCCAGGAAACCATCTCCCTGATTGAGACCTTGATCCAGCAGGACCAGCAGGGGGAGGCCCACTGCCAAGCCAAGCTTGCCGTCCTGGACAAGGCCCTGGCGGAGGTGAACACCCTTCTGGGCAAGGCCGAAACAGCGGAACAAACCCGCACCGGCTTACTCCAAGCCCAGGCCCAGCAGGCCGCGCTACAACCCAAGGCGGAACAGTGCAAGCAGGCACTGGAAGAGGCCCAGGCCCAACAGCCCCGGCTGGAAGCCTTGGCCCAGGAAATTGCCGCCCTGGAAGCCCAGCTCCCCCACTATCAGGAGGCAACCCAGCAGGCCAAAACCCTGGCCAAGCTGGAAACCCAAATCCAAACGGAGCGGCATAGGCAAGGGGCGTTGGAGCAAGAGCGGCAGGCATTGGAGGCCCAGGCTGATGCCCTTCAGGCAGAGGCGGCCGCCCTCTCCTCCCTCCAAGCCCTAGCGGCGGAGCAAGAAGCCTTGGACCTCCGGCAGGCCCAGGCCAGGGAGCGGCAAAAGGGCCTTACCGCCCTGCTGCACCTGCTCTCCCGCTACAACGATGTCAAAGACCAGCTAGAGGCCGCGCAACTTGACTACCAGGAGGCAGCCCAAAGGGCAGAAGCAGCGGAGCTGGAACACCACCGCCAGACCCGGGCTTTCTTGGACGCCCAAGCAGGCCTCCTAGCCCAAAGTCTCCAACCCGGTCTCCCCTGCCCAGTGTGCGGTTCCCTCCACCACCCCACCCCGGCCTCGCCGCCCCAAGAGGCTCCCACCGAAGCGGCGCTGGACAAACTCCGTAAGGCGGCGGAGGCCGCTGGCAAACGCGCGGCGGAACAGAGCTTAGCGGCGGGGAAGCTCCGTGCCACCGTCGAGGAACGGGCAGCCCAGCTTCTTTCCCAGATGGAGGCCTATGTGGCATCCCCTGTGCTGTCTGACGCGGGGGAACAGCTCGCCGCCTGTCAAGCAAGGCTCCATGGGGAAGCCCAGGCCATGGCGGAGGCAGCCCAAGCACTGCAAACACGCCTCACCCGGCGGCAGGCCTTGGAGGCATTGCTTCCCCAGCAGGAGGCAAAGCACCAAGCGGCCCTCCAAGCCATAGCCCAGAACCGGGAGGCCCTGGCTGGGGCGGAGAGCCGCCGGGAGGAGGTCGCCAAACAGCTGGCGGCCCTCCGGGCCCGTCTCCCCTACCCAGACGCCCAAACGGCCCAGGCCCGGCGGGATGCCCTGGGGGCGGAAAAGGCAGGTCTCACCGCCGCCCTAGCCCAGGCCGTCCAGGCCCACAGCGACTGCCAACAGGCCCTGTCCAACACCGCCGCCACCATCCGGCAGTTGGAGGCCTTATTGGCCCAGGCAGAGCCTGTGGATATCCCCGCCCAGCAGGCCCGGCGTACAGAGCTGCAAGCCCAGCGGCAGCACTGGGAGGCCCAGCAACAAGGCCTCCACGCCCGCCGCAGTTCCAACGCCGCCGCCCTGGCACGGCTTCAGGGACAAGCTGCCAGCTTGACCCAACTGGAAGCCCGCTACACCTGGGTGCGGGACCTGTCCAACACCGTCAACGGCACCCTCCCCGGCCGGGAGAAGTTGGCTCTGGAAACCTATGTCCAGGTCCGCTTCTTCCAGCGGGTGATTCAAAAGGCCAACCTCCGCTTCATGGTGATGTCCGGGGGACAATATGAGCTGCGCCGCCGGGAGGAGGCGGAAAGCCGGCAGAAGCAGAGCGGCCTAGAGCTGGAAATCATCGACCACTACAACGGCAGCCGCCGCAGCGTTCGCTCCCTCTCCGGCGGAGAGTCCTTCCTGGCCTCCCTGGCCCTGGCCCTGGGCCTGGCGGACGAAATCCAGGCCAGCGCCGGGGGCATCCAAGTGGACAGCCTGTTCGTGGACGAGGGTTTCGGCAGCTTAGATGAGGAAACTTTACAGCAGGCCATCCGCGCCCTGGCCAATCTTTCTGCGGGAAACCGCCTGGTTGGGATTATTTCCCACGTGGCAGAGCTGAAAGAGCGCATTGAGAAGCAAATTGTGGTCAAAAAGGACATATCCGGCGGAAGTATGGCACATATTGTGGTGTGAAGGAAAATTCCTTCACAGAGAAATCGACCCCGTTCTCCTGTGGAGGACGGGGCCGATGGCTATTACTGGCTGGTTTCTACGGATTTTATGCTGGCAGCAAAGAGGCTGGTACGCTTTGCCACCTCTTCTGAGGGGGACTTCACAGCCTTCCCCTTGCATCCCCACAAAAATATGGTATACTATAGCAGAAATTATCCACCATAACAAGTTGATCTGAGAAAGGACGAGCCCAATGAAACAACGTATCCTCTTCCCCCTGCTGTTGGCCCTACTCCTTCCCCTGCTCTCCGCCTGCGGCGGTGGAGGCACCCCAGCGGCAGACCACAGCCCAGAGGACTTGGCCGCCGCCATCCAGGGTGCCCGGGATGCGGAGGAAAACCAGGTTTTCCCCATCCTTACCACCTTTGAAGATGAGTACATCTTCTCCCTCCTGAGCCTGAGCGAGGCGGATGTATCCGCCTGCGCCGTATCTGTCTCCCCTATGAACGTCCGCGCCTATGGCATCGCCCTGGTGGTCCCGGCAGAGGGGAAGGCAGACACTGTCCTGGCAGGCCTGCAGGGCTTCATCGACCTACAGCAACAAAACTTTGAACACTACCTGCCGGACCAGTACGACATCGCCAAAAACGCCGTGTTGGAGACCTTTCCCAACGGCACCATCCTCCTGGCCATGTGCCAGGACAGCGGCAGCGTGGCGGCAAACATCCGCGCCGCACTGCAATGAGCCCAAGGAAGGGCCAACCCCCAAACGGGAGCCGAGGACTTGTGTTCTCGGCTCTTTTTGCGGGAACTTCATGAAATCTTAAAGAGAATCCCTGTTTTATCTTAAAGGGCTTCTGTGCTATCATACCAAGCGAAGGGGGAAGAGAGATGTACAACATTCTGATCTGCGACGACGACAAGGATATCGTCAACGCCTTAAAGCTCTATCTGGCCGACCCAAACTACCAAATGTTCGAGGCCTTTACCGGCCAGGAGGCCCTGGACATCATGGAGGAGCAGGACATCCACCTGATCCTCATGGACATCATGATGCCGGAGATGGACGGCATTTCCGCCATGACCAAGATACGGGTCCACAGCAACGTCCCCGTCATCCTCCTCACCGCCAAGAGCGAGGACACCGACAAAATCCTGGGGCTGAACGTAGGGGCCGACGACTACATTACCAAACCCTTTAACCCCGTGGAGGTAGCGGCACGGGTACGCTCCCAGCTCCGGCGGTATTTCCAGCTGGGCGGCGGGGCTGTGAAGAACGACAGCTACCAGGTGGGGGGCATCCAGCTGGACGACAAGAGCAAGGCCGTCACCCTGGACGGGGAACCGGTGTCCCTGACCCCCAAGGAGTATGAAATTTTGAAGCTGCTTATGACCACCCCCGGCAAGGTCTACTCCCCCAAGGAGATCTACCGGGTGGTCTGGAAGGAAAAGCCCTATGGCAGCGACAACACCGTGGCGGTCCACATCCGCCACCTGCGGGAAAAACTAGAGATCAACCCGGCAGAGCCCCGGTATTTGAAGGTCGTGTTCGGCCAGGGGTATAAGCTAGAGAAAGGACGGTAACCCATGAAACGTTGGATTCGTACCATACCCGGAAAGCTGAGCGTATTCCTAGTCACAATCCTTGCCCTATGTGTCCTGACACTCTGTGTACTGGGTGCGGCGGTAGCGGTAAGCGGTGACTTTTATACCCACACACGGGAGGCGGTTTTTCAGGATTATCAACAGTCAACCCTGCACACAGAGGTATATGACACGGTTCGAGCATTGGCGCGCCCTCTCGCCCAGCGGGGCGAAACCGTCGTCAATATCCCCGACCGGGGCATGGGCCTGCACTATATCATCTATGACGAAGGGGGAACTGTAGTCGCTGAATCTGAGGCGTCCGCCCAAACGAAATCTCTCGAGTATACACATAGCTTCTCCTTCTCCCTGGCCAACCAGGACGGGGCGCTGGTGATCGAGTGGTATGGGGAGAACTACAGCTTCACCACACAGGAGCTGACAGACCTCATCGAAAGGAACGAAGTGCCCTATACCATCAGCGTCGCTGTGGACGGGTCCCTAGATGGGCTTCATGGCAACGCAGCCCCGGTCCTTTGGCTGCTCGGCCTGACCTATGACCTGCGGTATGGCGTATATGCCATCGGTGCCATTGCGGCTGTTCTGGCTATTGCCTGTTACGTGGCCCTGCTGTGCGTCTCTGGACGGCGGCCGGACACAGAGGAATTGGTCCCGGGGCCGCTGCACCATGTCCCCATTGATTTTTTGATGGCCTTTGGGCTGGGGGTCTGCCTCTGCTGTGTATACGTAACCATGGACAACTACGTAGACACGGTATTCCTCATCACTCTGCTGGCGGCAGAGCTGATTACCGCTGCCGCTATCTGCCTGGGGCTGTCCATGAGTGTGGCCTGCCGCATCAAGGCCCACACCCTGTTGAAAAATACTGTGATCTGGTGGGCCTGCAAGCTGACCTGGCGGCTGTGTAAGCTGTGCTGGAAGTGGACAAAAGCCCTGGGGCGGTGGTGCAAGCGCCTGTGGGGCCGCTTCCTTCAGGGCACCCGGAAGCTCCCCATGATCTGGCGGACCTGCCTCATCGTTGCGGCCCTCTGCTTCTTGGAGCTGCTTTTCCTGGCTGGCTCTATGTACCATATGGAAAGCTATCTGGCTTTCTGGCTCTTGGAACACCTGATCCTGGTGCCTGTGATCCTCTTCGGTGCGCTGACCTTGCGGCGGCTCCAAGCGGGGGGGGAAGCCATGGCGGCGGGGGATCTGAACTACCAGGTAGACACCCACCGGATGTACTGGGACTTCAAAAAACACGGGGAAAACCTAAACAGCATTGCCCAGGGCATGACCCGGGCTGTGGAGCAGCGGCTGAAAAGTGAGCGGATGAAAACGGAGCTCATCACCAACGTCTCCCACGACATCAAGACCCCCCTGACCTCCATCATCAACTATGCCGACCTCATCGGCAAGGAGCCCTGCGACAACCCCAAGGTGGGGGAATACGCGGAAGTGCTGGGGCGGCAGTCCGACCGGCTGAAACGGCTCATTGAGGACCTGGTGGAGGCCTCCAAGGCCTCTACGGGGAATCTGGAAGTGCTGCTGGCCCCCTGCGAGGCGGAGAACTTCCTGCTACAGATTTCGGGGGAGTACGCCCAAAAGCTCTCCGACGCCGGTCTAGCGCTGGTGACCAACACCCCGGAACAGTCCCTGCGGGTGATGGCCGACGGGCGGCGGATGCTGCGGGTGTTCGACAACCTGATGAACAACATCTGCAAATACGCCCAGCGGGGCACCCGGGTCTACCTGACCTTGGAGGAGAAGGCGGGCATGGCCCAGATCACCTTCCGCAACACCTCCAGCGCCCCCCTGAACCTGACGCCGGAGGAGCTCATGGAGCGCTTTGTCCGGGGGGACAGCTCCCGCAGCAGCGAGGGCAACGGCCTGGGGCTGTCCATCGCCCGGAGCCTCACGGAGCTGCAAAAGGGCAGCTTCCATCTGGACGTGGATGGGGACCTGTTCAAGGTGACCCTCCGCTTCCCCCTCCTCTCCGACGAATAAATAGAAAGCGCAGGCCCTGCCAAGTGTCGCAAGGTCTGCGCTTTCTATCCTGTGTAGGCTTAGGCCTCCGGTGGAGTCTCCTGGGACATGCTCTCCGGGGCAGCAGGCTCCACTGTCTCCTCTTCCAGCGGGTCGGTGACATGGACGATGGGCTCCTCCAAGTCCTCCAACTCCACGGAGAAGAAGCCGTCCTCCTCCTGGCCCTCCAACTGGTCGGCAATGCTTTGGAGCGTCTCCTCAATCTCCTTCCGGTGGCGGTAGGCCGCGATGCCACCCAGGGCTGCGGTGACGGCACCGAAGAAAAGCATCCCGCCTAAGCCGTGTTTCTTTGCCATAGTGTTGTCCTCCTGACGATTGATGAAAGCAGGCACTGGGCCTACAGTTCAGAAAGCATTATACTACGGTTTGAGGGGTTGGTCAATTCCCTTGGGGCGTTGTATAGGGCAATACATTCGATAACGTTATAAAAAGGGAACTGCCAAACATATATTGGCAGTTCCCAACATATTTCACATCTTCTTCCCTGACAGGAGCAGTCCCGCCAGCGTCAGCGCTGTTCCAACAGCGGCCAGGGCGGTGATTTTTTCATGGAGGATTGCCACGGAAGTCACCACTGTAATCACAGGAACCATATAGATATAAACGCTTGTTTTGACCGCCCCCAGCGCCTTGACCGCAAAATTCCAGGTGACAAAGCACAGAGCCGATGCGCCCAGCCCCAAGAAGAGAATGTTGAACAGGTACACAGGGTTTGCAAGCCTTGGCAATTCCAGCTTGAAATCAAACAGAAAAAGCATTGGGAGCATAAACAGGATGCCATAGCAGAACACTCGCCGGGTGGTGAGAATAGTGTGGTAGCCGTAGCCGCTGATTTTCTTTGTCAGCACAGAATAACAGGCCCAAATCAGCGCGGCCAGCAGCGCCAGCAAATCCCCGGCGGGGTTCAGTTCCAGTTTGGAGCCACTGAAGCTGATCAGGGCAATCCCAGCCATTGCGACTACAAAGCCAATGAAAAAGCTGACAGGATGCCTTTCTTCTTTCAGAAACAGGTGGGACAGGATTGCCGTGAAAAATGGGGCTACGGAGATAATCACCCCGACATTGGAGGCCATTGTATAAGTTAGTGCGATATTTTCCAGCAGATAGTAAAGGCATATTCCACACAGGCCCGCAGCGGCAAAGGTCAACTCCTGCTGCCGGTTTGTCCCTCTCAAAGGTTGGGGATAAACAACCAGCAGGGCCAGCAACCCCATAACAAAGCGAAAAAACAATATTTCTACTGGCTGGAAGTCCACCAGCAGAATTTTGGTGGAGATAAAGGTCGTTCCCCAAATGATGATCGTAAGCAGGGCGGAAAGGTGGCCCGCTGTGCCGTTACCCTTCATGCGGCGCCTCCTCCGCATCTCTGAAAATGTCCCGATAGATACCGGGCGCCAATCCAATAAATCGGTTGAAATAATTGGAGAAGTGGCTTTGGTCGGAGAAGCCGGTTTGCAGCGCCGCCTCAACGGGGGGGACGCCTTGCTCTAACAGCTTTTTGGCCTTGCCAATACGAATGTTTTCCAGATAGCTGTACGGTGTGATGCCTTTTGAGCGGGCGAAAGCACGCAGCAAGGTAGATTTGCTCAATCCAGCACAGCGACAAATCTGATCCAGGTAAATCCGCTCGGCGTAATGTTGTTCCATAAAGGTGCAGGCTTTTTCAATTTCTTCCCGGCACTCCGGGACGCAGCTTTCAAAAGGCTGGCCGTATTGCTGGATTAACAGAGAAATCAGGAACAGCAGATTTTCCTCCTTTCCAAATTCATTGGAGCCTTTCATTACCAGCTCATGGAGTGGGCGCAGGTAGCAGGCAACTTCCTCATCAAAGATTACGTTTTGGGAAAACCCGGGTAGCTCCTGCCTGCCAGTGACTTCCTCCGCCAAATCCAACATGACCTCTTTGGTGATATTTAAGCCACGGTAATCCAGCGTACCGCCATCGCTTTGTACACAGGCGTGATTGTCCCCTGGGTTGAACAGAAGAGCATCGCCCTTTGCGATGGTATACTCCTGATTTTTACAGGACAGGACACGCGCTCCGTCCTCCATGAAGCCAATCACATAGTATTCATGAAAATGGTTCGGGAATGGCTGTACGATGCCCTCAAAACGGTAAGCCTCAATGTGTAGCTCGTCATCGTAGACCACCGTTCGCACTTCTTTTTTCATGCGGTGTACCTCCTTTTTCCAACCCATTATACCAGCCGATGGATTGCTCTGGCTTGTAAAATATCTTCATTTTTTTGCAGGACTGATAAAACGGCGCGGGGATGGGTCAGGCCGGTCCCTACAAAAAAGGTCGGCTCCCGGTCTTTTCCTCTTATGATATAATGTCATGGACAAGCTGTGCTGTCCAGTTACGCTATCAAACCGTCCAGTCACGTCAACTGGGCTTACCCTGATAGCCATTTGAACGAATAAACAGGTAGAGGACTATCGCCATGATAAGAATAGCACTTTGTGATGATGAAGCCCCCACCCGCGCCTACCTTGCCTCCCTGATCCGGGCGCAGGGCTGCCCCTGTGAGGTGGTGGAGTACGCTTCTGCCGGGGACTGCCTCGCAGACCACCGGGGAATTGACCTGCTCTTTCTGGACATTGAGCTGAACGCCACCGGCCCGGACGGTATGGCGCTGGCCCGCCAGATCAGGGAGAGCAATGCTGCCGCCCAGCCGGTCATTATCTTTGTGACCGGCTATGAGCGGTATGTGTTCGACGCCTTTGACGTAGGCGCGTTCCAATACCTGCTGAAGCCAGTGGACGAGGAAAAGTTTGCCCAAGTCTTTGCCCGTGCCATAGAACAGATCAAAACAGGCCGTGTTCAGCCGCAGGTTTCCCATGCGCTCACACTTCAATCTGCTGGCACCAGCCGAACGGTACCGCTGGACAACATTTACTACATCGAAAGCAGCAATCATAAGGTTACGCTGCGTCTAAAAGACGGGGAATTTTCCTGTTACGCAAAAATCCGGGATTTGGAGGCGGATCTGGGCGATCAGTTCTTCCGTGTCCACAAGGGTTATCTTGTCAATCTCTCCTATGTGGACGGGTACAGCAAGACGGAGCTGACCCTGACCAACGGGGAGAAGCTGTTAATTTCCAAATACAAGTACCAGGACTTCGTGAGAGCCTACCTCCGCTTTGTGAAAAGGAGGGCTGGCCTATGAGTGAGGCAGGATTTCGGATCTTCAATCAGGTGTTTTCCCCTGGGGCGGAATTAACATACTCCGCCCTGCTCACCGCTTTTTTCCGGCCTTTCGTTCCGCAGGACAAAAGGCGGCACAGGCTGCTTCTTGTTTTTCTCGTCTACATTCTTTTTGAGATCGTCTGCAACTGGGCGGCGCTGCCCCAAGGCTCCTTTGGGCTGGTCCTGATGCTGTTGCTGCTGACGGTATCCAAGTGGATCGGCCTGGAAAAGTCATCCGTGTTCCTTCTGACGCTGCTCTATTTCAACGCCAGAATTTCCAGCGGTCTGATGGTACAAAGTCTGTATTTCATCGTGGAGCGGTCAGTCCCCTACCGCCTGGAACCGCCGGAGGCGGTCTTTCTCCGTGCCGCCCTGCTGGTTGTGCTGTTCCTGCTGTCCCATGCCTCCATGCTGGCCGTCATGCTCTATGCCCTCCAACGGCAAATGCGAAAGCGGAGCATGGCGCTCCACGGTTGGGAGCTGTGCTATCTCGCACTGGTGCCAACGGCGGGGATTCTGTTCGGACAAGTGATCGCCCGGTTGCTGGTGGAGTTCAAGGACGGCGTTTTGCTCCAGCTCTATGAGCGTCACCCCGCATTTCTGGCGGTGGTGCCGGTGCTGGCCCTGCTGTTCTACGCCGGGGCCTATCTGACCATCGCCTTTCAGCAGGGGATGGCCGCGCTCCGGGAGGAACAGGCCACCCACTACATGGAGTACCAGCAGGCACAGGCAATCCAGGCGCGTATCCATGAGGCGGAACAGTTCTATACCCGCATCCGTGGGCTGAAACACGAAATGCGGGGCCACCTGACCAACATCAGGGGGCTGGCGCGGAGCGGCGAATACGCCAGCCTGGAGGACTATATCTCCAAAATGGACGAGAGCATGAGCGGCTTTGAGCTGACGCTCCAAACGGGCAATCCGGTTACGGATGTGATCGTCAACGATGTACGGCGGCGGTGCCTTGACCTGGGCATCCGTTTCCAGGCGGAGTTCCATTACCCCGATCCGGGGGACTATGATGCCTTTGACGTGGGGATCATCCTGCAAAACCTGCTGCAAAATGCGGTGGAGGCTTGCGAGAATGTGGGAGAGGGTGAGCGGTTTATTGTGCTGGCTGGAAAGAGAAAAGGACGTTTCTTCCTGATAGAGGTCAAAAACTCTTTCGCGGGTGAGGTGGTATTTGGACAGGACGGCTTGCCTGTCACAACGAAAAAAGAGAATGCCTCCATGCACGGCATTGGCCTTGCCAACGTGCGCCGGGAGGCGGAGAAGTATATGGGAGAATTGGAGCTGAAAGCAATTCAGCAGGAATTTTCCACAACGGTTCTATTGCAGGAAAGGAGCAGTTTATGAGCGGCATGATTGATTGCAGATATTTGAACAGGATGTATAGCCCTCTGCCCGAAAACCGCACCGTTCGGAGTGCGGCGGCACGGACTTCCAGCTTTCTGGATATGGCTTCGAGGGCTAGCAGAGGTACGGCTGACGTGCTGGAAATCAGCAGCAGGCCGGAAGTCACCAACGAGAGTGAAACATCAAATGTTGATGCTTACCAAAAACATCTGGAAAACAAATACGGACAGGTTGCGGTTCAGAGCGTTGGAAAAGACCAAGCCAGCCTTCAAAAAGCGGGCGGTCGTATGAACGGCAGCAGCGTTGTGATTGCGCCCAACATTTTAGAGGATATGGCAAATGACCCGGAAAAGGCAGCGTATTACGAGCAGAAGATTGATGATTTTTTCAATGCTACTCCAAGATTGAACGCACAGTTCGCCGCCCAGGGCCTTAACTATGAGCCTTGCGGCGTGGTAATCCATGAGGATGGAAGTGTGACCTATATCGGTGGTTGTGGTGATTCCCCGGAGCGTGTGGCCGAGGTAAACAGGATCAACGCAGAAAAGGCAAAGAAAAAAGCAGAACAGCAGCGGCAGTATCAAGAGCAGGCTGCGGCGGCGGCAGCGGAACGCAGGGCGATGTGGGAGCGCACCGCACAGGCCGAAGCGCTTGAAAAGTCCTTTTCCAATATCGGTGATCTGCTGAAAACGCGGATGGTATCTGCCCCCACTGTCACGCCAGAGATTTCTTTACCGGCAGGAGCAAATATGTTTTTCCTCAATATGTAATGAAACAGGAAGGATGATACAATGAGCAATACGATTCAACCGGGTTACGGGACGCAAACATATAGCGTCCCCACAAAGTCCCGTGAGGCGAAGCAAACTGGGACGCAGGGCAGCAGCTTCATGGATATGGCGGCGCGGGCCAGCAGAAGCAGGGCCGACACGTTTACCACCGGCCTGGGCGGTCTGGCAGGCATGGCGGCGATGCCCACCAGCCTGATGATGGATTTGTCAGTTCACTCCGGCGGACAGGTGCAGGCCGGGGGAACAGAGGCGGTAGAGGCCCCCTCTCTGGAAACCATGCTGAAAGCCAAGTATCCCAACATCCACTACCACGTTTTTGACGCCAGCAGCGGTTATTGGAGAACCCGGAACGACTACCCTCATTACCTGTTGTACCAAGACGGGGACAAAGCAAAGGAAACGCTGGAAAATTGGCAACCCACCGGGGCCAATCCCTTCTACGGCTCCATAGACGGCAGGTTTACCGCGCCCAAGGAGATTCACGCCCTGGGCAACGTCCCGCCTGGGAGCAAAGCTGTGGTCATCCATCCCAAGGTGCAGGAGCGCATGGAGACAGACAGCGCCTACGCCCAGGAGATTTTTGCGAAAATCGACACATGGTTTGCCTTTGATGTGGCGCGGAACGAGGCCATCATGCCCGGTAGTACATGGGATATGTCCCAGGCCGTTGCCATCGGGGAGGACGGGAACATCTGTAACGCCTGTTCCTCCAGCGCGGGCGGGGAGATCACCTACTCCAAGAGCGGCTCTGACAATGAAGAAAGCTGGTGGGATTTGCGTATGGCCCGCCACACAGAGTTTATGAAGCTGGCGGCGGAGAAGCAGATTCAGCGGCACATCCAGGCTGACCAGCTGGCCGCGTCCGCTGCGGCAAGGTCCCAGCTTGCGGCCATGCTGAACAGCGGAAATCTGCGGGAGATTTTCGGCAGCGAGATTGCCGGTATTCCCACCGAAACCGTTCTAGCGATCACGCAGGCACAGGTTTGGGGCGGCGGAGCGATTCAATGATAGCTCCCTCTCTAAAGTCCCCCAAAATGCAAAAAGGCCCACCGCTGGCCTGGAAATTTATCCAGCCAACGGTGGGCCTTTTCTCAAAAGTGTTAGTAAAACGGCTATTTTCGGCGGTTTTGAGCAAAATTAAGGACGGTTATTCCGATACCCATTGTATCAGAATAACCGTCCTTAGCTGGTCCGAGTGGCGGGATTTGAACCCACGGCCTCTTGGTCCCGAACCAAGCGCGCTACCAACTGCGCTACACCCGGATGTTCCCAGAAGAGCAATGCTCCCCCAACAGACCTCCCTATTATACGTACTCCCCCGCTGAATGTCAAGCCATCCGGAGAATTTTTCGCATATTCCTCCCCCCGCTCCCATACACATAGCAACGGAAAGGAGGCGCTTCTATGGCAGCGGACAAGAAGAAACGAAAGAAAAGCAGCCTCACCCCCGGTGAGAAGCGGCGGCTGCGGCAGCTCATGGCCTGCCTGATCCTCTTTGGCATCGTGTTCCTGGGTCGGGGCGTCAACCTGGGGCCCGTCTCCCAGTTCTCTTCCAGAGTGGGGGCGTTGGTCCGGGCAGACACGGACTTCCAGGCGGTATTCTCCCAGGTAGGAGAGGCCTTCTCCCGGGGGGAACCGGCGGTGGAGACCTTCCGCTCCCTCTGGTCGGGGCTGATGGAGCCAGAGGCTCCCACCTCTGCGCCAGGAGAGGAGGCCCAGCCTGACAGCCCAGGGTCCGCCCCTCAGACGGCACCGGAGGTTCCAGATGCGCAAATTGCATAGTACCGGCGGGTTCTGGCTGGTCTTAGGGGCGCTGCTGCTGGCGGCGTCCCTTCGGCTTCTGTTCTGGTTCCTGGTGGCCAGCGTGGTCCATGAACTGGGCCATATCGCCATGGTCCGGGCCCTGGGGGGACGGGTAGGCTGCTTCTGCCTCACCGGCACGGGGGCCGTGATCCGCCCCAGTCGGGAGCGGTTATTCTCCTATTGGGAAGAATGCCTGGTGGCCCTGTCCGGCCCCATGGCCAGCTTCCTCCTAGCCATCCTGGCCGCAGCCTGGGGGAAACACTTTGGCAGCGGGGACGCCTACCTGCTCACCGGCCTCAGCCTGGCTCTGGGGCTGTTCAACCTCCTGCCCGCAGGGCCCCTGGATGGGGGGCGAACGGTACGGGCCATCCTCTCCTGGTTCACCGGGCCGAACCGCGGAGATCACCTCAGCCGTGTTTTGAGCAAGGTTGTCGCGGCAGGCTTGGCCTGGGCAGGGCTGTGGATGTTCTCCCAGGGTGGAAACTTCACCCTCCTCCTCTTTGCCCTGTGGCTGCTGCTGCGGTAAGCGCAGCGCGTCAGCCCTTGACTACAGCGTCCGGTAATAGGGGCAGATATTCACATACTCCCCGTCCTTCTGGCGGAACCCGCCAGGGATGGTGCCTAACTGTTGAAAGCCCAGCCGCTCGTACAGATGCCGGGCATGGGTATTGCTCTCCACCACTGCGTTGAATTGCAGGATACGGAACCCCAGCCTCCGGCCCTGTTCCAAGGAATCCAGCACCAGCTTCTCCCCAATGTGCAGCCCCCTGTGGGCAGCAGACACGGCATAGCTGGCATTGCAGATATGCCCGCAACGCCCCACGTTGTTGGGATGGATGATATACAGGCCAGCCACCTTTCCCGTGTCCAATTCCACAGCTACGCCGCTGTAGCTCTGGCCGGCAAAAAAGGCCCTGCCGCTCTCCAAATCCAAGCATTCCTCCTGGGGAAAGGCAATCCCTTCCTCCACCACCTGGTTCCATACCCCCACCATACCGGGTAGGTCTGCCGGGCCATACCTGCGAATCACAAGTTCCATCGTATCTCCTCCCCTGTCTCAAGTTTCCTTTTATTATACCACGCTGAGCCAGGGCTTCGCAAGCTTCTGGCAGCAGCAAAGTGCCGCCCCATCCGCACTGCGGCAAATGGGGCGGCTTTGCGTCATACTGTGGTATCTGCTCCGGCTTCTCCAAAACCAGCTCATCCCACCAGCCAGTCCAATTCCAGCTCCACGGCCCCCAGCTTCACCTCCGGCTTCACCTTCTCCCCGTGGAAGTCGCTGCCGCCAGTGAGGTGCAGGCCATGCTGCCGGGCCAGGCGGTGGTAAAATGCCTGCTGCTCCGGGCTGTATTTGGGATAATAGCCCTCGATGGCATCCAGGCCGTACCCTGCCAGCTCCGCCACCAAGGTTTCCAGCTCCCCGTCGGGCAGGCGCATCTGGTAGGGGTGGGCCAGGGAGGTCTTGCCGCCGGCTGCCTTGATGGCATCAATACAGCCCTTGGCGTCGGCCTTGAACCGGGGGACTTTGATCTGGTACTCCTTCGTATCCAGGAAGCGGTCAAAGGCCTCCCGGTTGCTGGCCACATAGCCCCGGCGCACCATGGCCCGGGCAAAGTGAGGCCGGGCGATGATGTCCCCCCCAGCCAGCTCCTCCACCTCCTCCAGGGTGAGCTCCATGCCCTTTTCCTTCAAATAGGCCAGGATACGGTATTTCCGGTCGTCCCGCCCATCCCGGAGCTTATCGCACAGTTCCTTGAGCCCGGGGGCTTCTGCCCCAAACCCATAGCCTAGGATATGGAAGTTGTGGTGCTCCTTGGCACTGAGCTCCACCCCCCGGAGCACCCGCAGGCCCACAGCCTCCCCGGCTTGGACGGCTTCCTCTAGGCCGTCCAGGGTGTCGTGGTCCGTGAGGGCCAGGAGCTGCAGCCCCTTGTCCTTGGCAAGGCCCACCAGTTGGGTGGGGGTGTACTGCCCGTCAGAGGCAGTGGAGTGGGTATGTAAATCAGCGGTGAAAATCATCTGGCATCCTGCTTTCTTTTTTCGTAATATAGTAATGTCGAGCTTGTCAGCGTTCTATTGAGGCAGTGGGATACTGCGTATCCAGTCTACCCGATTCCCCCCAGGCTGTCAATCTCCTAAAAAATCCGCCCAGGTTGAAAAAAATAGGCCTCCTCAATCGTGTTATTGGTGAAAGGAGTTGAGGGCATGTATTCGATTGGTACCGAAGAATACATCCGCCGGGTGGTGGAGGACTACAGCCCCATGCTGCTGCGCCTGGCCATGACACGGTCTCTTTCCACCGCAGATGCCGAGGACGCAGTCCAAGAGGTATTCCTCCGCCTGCTGACGCAACTGCCCCGTTTCCGGGACGGGGAACATGAACGGGCCTGGCTCATCCGAACCACCATCCACCGGGCCAGTGACCTCCGCAAGGCCGCCTCCAACCGCACCCTGCCCTTGGAGGAGGCCGACGTGGTGGCCATGCCAGAGGAGGCGGAGAGCTCCCCCATCCTTTCCGCTGTACAAGCCCTGCCGGAGAAGTACAGCACGGTGATCCACCTGTACTACTACGAGGGCTACACCATCAAGGAAATTGCCAAGCTGCTCGGCCTGCCCACCCCCACCGTGGGCACCCGCCTCTCCCGTGGCCGGGAGAAATTGCGCAAGCTGCTAGAGGAGGAAATTTTATGAACCGTGACGACTATCGCGCCGCCTTTGACGGCATCCAGTTCCGCAAAAGCTTTCAGCGGGACACGGTGAACCGACTCTTGCGTGAGGCCGAGGGGCAGCACGAAAAGGAGCGTTCTTGTATGAAAACCAGTTTGAAAAAGACATCCCTGCTTGTGGCCATCCTGGTCCTGGCCCTGGCGGTCACCGCCGCCGCCGCCGTGATCCTGCTCCGCCCTTCTCAGGTGGCGGAAGCGGTGGGCAACGATGCCCTTGCCGCCGCCTTTGACAGTGACGGCGCCATCCTCTTGAACCAGACCAAGGAATCTGGAACCTACCGCTTCACCCTCTCCGGCATGGTCAGCGGCGCTGGCTTATCCGGGCTATGTGACGAGGCCGATGTAACCCACAGCTATGTGGTGGCCGCCGTGGCCCGCACCGACGGCAAGGCCATGACCCAGGAGGAGGGCTTCGCCCTCACCATCACTCCCTTGGTGGCTGGTCAGGCCCCCTGGGAGGTCAACGCCTGGACCCTGGGTGGCAGCTATAGCAGCTTCATCCAGGAGGGTGTGTGCTACTACATCTATGAGTACGACTGCCTGGAAATGTTCGCCGGCAGCACCGTCTATCTGGCCGCCTATGAGGGCTTCTCCCCCGGCACAGATATGTTCCAAGTGAGCCAGGACGGGAGTATCGCCTTCCAGGACAGCTTCACCGCCCCCCACGCCCTCTTCACCCTGCCCCTGGACACCGCCAAGGCCGACCCCGCCGCCGTGTCCGCTTTCTTAGACAGCCTCCACCAGCCCAGCCCCGAAGTGCCCGACGATGTATCCGCAGACGGAAACGTCCCCAACGCCGGTGAACCCATTGAGCTGCACTGAGCCCGCCAGAACATCAGACAACCAGTCATTTCATTCCCTCCTGCCGATACAAAAGACCTGGTTCTCCCTTTTATGGGGAACCAGGTCTTTTCCTATTTTCCATATTGGAGGAGCCCACAAGCTGGCGTCCTCCCCCCGGCGCCCCACAGTATCCCCTCATGGCACCTCTGTCACCTTCAAAATCTCCCGCTTCAGCCGGGAGATGATTCGCTTTTCCAGCCGGGAGATATAGGATTGGGAGATGCCCATGCGGTCAGCCACCTCCTTCTGGGTGTGCTCCCGGCGGCCCCCCAGGCCAAAGCGCAGGACGATGATCTCCCGCTCCCGGTCGCTGAGCTTCTCCAAGGCGTCGGCCAGGAGCTGGCAGTCGGCGTCCTCCTCGATGGGCTTTTGCACCAAGTCGCTCTCCGTGCCCAGGATGTCCGACAAGAGCAGCTCGTTGCCGTTCCAATCGGTGCTCAGGGGTTCGTCAAAGGGGACCTCGCTTTTCTGGCTGGCGGTTTTGCGCAGGTGCATGAGAATCTCATTCTCAATGCAGCGGGAGGCGTAAGTGGCCAGTTTGATGTTCTTGTCGGGCTTATAGGTCCGCACCGCCTTGATGAGGCCGATGGTCCCGATGGAGATCAAGTCCTCAATGTTAATGCCGGTGTTTTCAAAGCGCCGGGCAATGTAGACCACCAGGCGCAAATTGTGCTCAATGAGCACCGAAGCCGCCCCTTCGTCCCCCTGGGCCAGGGCGGCGATGTATTCCCCCTCCTCCTGGCGGCTCAGGGGGGCAGGGAGTACGTCGCTGCCCCCGATGTACATGATCTTGCCAGGCAGGCCCAGCCCCCAGCGGGCCAAGCGCAGCCGCAGCCGCCAATAGAACCGTCTCCACCGTGCTTTCATGATCCATTCCTCCCTGATCCTTGTGTTTTCCTACCCCTCCCGGCCCCCGATGAGGGCACAGTAGCGTCCCCCGTCGGAGAGGGGCGTGGGGGACAGGGCCGTAAGGCAGTTGCTGTGGGTCTGCTCCCCATACTCCGCCCGGTCCATCCGCAGGGCCAGGAGCAGACCGCAGTCCACCCCCACCGCACGGTAGGGCAAGAGCTGGAAGCGCAGGCCCGAACCTTCCAGCTCCCCCAACAGCTCCACCGGATGGGCCAGGCCCTGCCTGTCCAGCTCCGGGAGCTCCGGGAGCAAGTCCCGGGCCTTCTCCCCCTCTATGACCACCACAGGGCGGCCGGTGAGGGGGTCTTGGAGGGTATTCCCTGTGTCCCGCAGGGCCAGGACGGTGACGGAGTTCTCCCCCCGCACCAACGTGAGCTCTTGGACCTCCCCGGCGGCCCGGCTGTGGGTAAACTGCCCTTGCAGCAGCAGGGACAGGCAGCCATAGCTCAGCGCCGCAGCGATGAGGATGCCCCGCATCCCCAGGCCGGGGCCCAGCAAGCCCAACTCCTGGGCCGGGCCCCCCTGGACCATAGACAGCAGCAGCAGGCCGCCCCCAAAGGCACAGGAGAGGGTCAGGAACAGCCCTCCAATCCGCAGCAAGCGCTCCCGCCACCCAAAGGCCAGCAGCAGCATCCCCACCGCCGCACTGGCCTTGCACACAGGGTGTTCCAGGAACGCGGCGGCAGGAAACAGGCTCACCGCCCCATACACCGCCCCAAAGGCCGCCCCCAGGGCACAGCGTACCCGGCGGCGTGGAGCGCCGTCTAGGCGTCCAGCGCAGGCCAGGAGAAGGTAGTTCACTACGAAGTTCAGCAGCAGAAAGGAATCCAAATAAACCACCGTCATGGCCCTTCCCCTCCTCTCCTGTTCAGCCCCTGTATTATACAGCCTGTCTCCTTCAAAAAAGGTCAGATTAGAGTTTTCACCCATATAAATCCCCTGTGTAAGGCCTCCCCCCTTTACACCCACAAAAAACGACAAAAACCCCTGCCTCCCGAACTTGTCGGAAAGCAGGGGCAAAAGACCTATGTTCGATGGATCAGCGGTCCCGGTTGAAAATCTTGAAGATCTCCTTGTAGGGGTCGTCCTCCTCCGCGCTGTTGTCCACGATCTCAGCCGCGCGGCTGGATACGCCGCCTCTGCCGCTCTGGGACAGGCCACTGTTGGCGGAAACGGTAGGCGTGCTCTTGGCATTCATGATTTTTTCGTCGAAGCCGGTGGCAATGACAGTAACCACGATGGCATCCTCCAAGGTCTCGTCGAAGGTGGCGCCGAAGATGATGAGGGCGTTGGGGTCGGCAGCCTCCTGGACCAGGTTGGCGGCCATTTCCACTTCTTCCAGGCCCACATCGGTGGAACCGGTGACGTTCACCAGCACGCCGCGGGCGCCGTTGATGGAGGTCTCCAACAGGGGGCTGGAAACAGCTTTCCGGGCAGCCTCCTCGGCCTTGTTCTTGCCGCTGGCCCGGCCTACGCCCATGTGGGCCATGCCGGCATCCTTCATGACGGCGGACACGTCGGCAAAGTCCAGGTTGATGAAGCCGGTGTTCTTAATCAGGTCCGAGATGGACTGCACCGCCTGGCGCAGCACATCGTCCGCCACTTCAAAGGCGTTGGACAGGGTGATTTTCTGCTCGGTGACAAACTTCAGCCGGTCGTTGGGGATGATGACCAGGGAGTCCACCCTAGAGCGCAGGTTTTCGATGCCGATCTCTGCCTGCTGCATCCGGCGGCGGCCCTCAAAGGAGAAGGGCTTGGTCACCACACCAACGGTGAGGATATCCATCTCCTTGGCCAGGTCTGCCAAAATGGGGGCTGCGCCGGTGCCGGTGCCGCCGCCCATACCGGCGGTGATGAAGAGCATGTCCGTGCCTTCCAAAACCTTGGAGATGGAGGTGCGGCTCTCCTCAGCGGACTGCCGGCCGATTTCTGGGTTGGACCCAGCGCCCTGACCCTCGGTGAGCTTTTCGCCGATCTGAATCTTCTCGTTGGCGCTGGAAACTGCCAGGGCCTGCTTATCCGTATTGACTGCGATGAATTCCACGCCTCGTGCACCGGACTCCACCATGCGGTTGACGACGTTCCCGCCGCCACCACCGACACCGATCACTTTAATATTAACAACGGACTCTACTCCGGTATCTAATCCAAACGCCATGATAGATCCTCCTAAGTGTATATTTCTCTGCAATGCATATAGCTTCGATATTCCCTTTTATTGTAGCCCCGTTTTTCCGACAGGTCAATAGAAAAGTTTGAATTATTCCCCATCTTTTTGAAAAAAATTGGGCTTTTCCCCCTTCCTCGCCCTGAGCTCAGCCGCCGGGGGAGTAATAGGCGTCCGTGGTTTTCAGGTTTACCGTCCCTGTTCGCTGGTCTCCCAGCAGGTCGGCGATCTGTCGAAAAATGACCATTTTCCGGGAAAAGTCCGCGTTGATGAGCATGGTCGCCCGCAGGCGGCCGTCATAAAGCATGGTGATCTCCGTGGGGGACGAGGCGTCGATCTCCGTGACCTTGGTGGTAAGGCCCTGGGCCTCCAAGGCCTGCATCAGCCCAGTCAGAGCCTGGAATTGGCCCTCGTATCCCTGAAGCACCTGCATGGTGGCGCTCTGCTGGGGGGCAATGGCCTCTAGCCCAACGATCTTGGCCACACCGGCGGTGTTTTCGTCGTTGGCCTGTTCCAGCAGCCGCCCCTTGCCGTCGATGAGCCAAAATACCCCTTCCTCGCTCTCCCCCTGGGCCACCACCCCGCCCGGCTGGGATTCCTTTACCGTCAGGCGCAGGGTGGTGGGCAGGTGCTTATGGATTTCCACGCTATCCACATAGGGCAGGCTCTCCCGTATCCTGGATTCCAGCTGCTCCCGGGCCGTCAGGGTCAGGTTGCTCCCCCGCTCCACACTGGCCACCGAGAGGATTTCCTCCTGGGTGTAGCGCTGGTTGCCCTCCACCACCACCTCTTCCACCCGGAAAAAGACGGTGCAGGCCAGCACCATGCACACCCCGGTGAGCAGCGCCGCCAGGATGGCAAAGAGGATACTCACCCTCCGCTTGCGATATTGGGTTTTCTTTTGTTCCTTGGCCATACCAGTGTCCCCTATCCTCAAGGCACTGGAAAAGGACCCTCGGTCCTTTTCCAGTGTGCGGCATGCTTCGCCGCAAGGCCGCAAAGCGGCCTGCCTTGTCGCATCGTCAAACCACACGTACACAGGCTTTGCCTGACAACTGAACACAAGCTCAGTTGTTTTGACAGTATGTCGTGCGCCGTATCCTCCCCCCCAGGCACCCCAGGGCATGTTCTAAGCGTTCATAACCCCGGTCGATGTGCTCTAGGCCATAGACCCGGCTACAGCCCTGGGCCCCCAGGGCCGCGATGGCCAGGGCCGCGCCGCCCCGCAGGTCGGTGGCTTTCACCGCTGCCCCGTGGAGCGGTGCCCCGGAGAAGTGGGCGGTGTCGCCCTCCACCCGGATGTGGGCCCCCATGCGGCATAACTGCTGGGTGTAGCGGAAACGGCGGTCGAAAATGGTCTCGGTGATGGCGCTCTCCCCCTGGGCTTTCGCCAAAACGGCCGCCAACAGGGGCTGGGCGTCAGTGGGAAAGCCGGGATAGGGCGCGGTGACCACGGAGCCGATGCCCCGCAGCGCCCCCCGGCGGCGCACCGCCAGCCCCCGCTCCGTCTCCCAAATTTGACAGCCGGCGGCGGTGAGGGCTTGGAGCACCGGGGCCACTGCCCCGCCCTGGGCGGCCAGCAGCTCCCCCTCCCCTCCGGCGGCGGCCACCGCACACAGGTAGGTGGCGGTGACGATGCGGTCGGGCATGACGCTGTGCTCCCCCGGATGCAGAGGGGCACCGCCGTAGACCACAATGCGCTCTGTGCCGCCGCCACTGATCTGGGCCCCACAGGCTTGGAGGAAGTTTTGCAAATCCACAATCTCCAACTCCTGGGCGGCGTTGCAGATCTCCGTGACCCCCTGGGCCCCACAGGCCGCCAGCATGGCATTCTCTGTGGCCCCTACACTGGGGAAGGGCAGGACAATCCGGTTTCCCCGTAGCCGGGGGCAGCGGCAGCTGAGGCGGCCCCCCCGGTCCAGCACCTGCGCCCCCAGCAGCCGCAGGGCCCGGAGGTGCAGGTCAATGGGGCGCTCCCCCAGGGCACAGCCCCCGGGCCAGCAGGCCATGGCCTCGCCGCTGCTGGCCAGCAGGGAGCCCAAAAAGAGGACAGAGGCCCGCATCTGCCCCATCAAGTGGTCGGGCACGGCGCAGCCCCGGCGGTGGAGGGTGTTCACCACCACGGTGCTGCCCTCCCGCCGGACCTGGCAGCCCAGGCAGGACAGAATGGCCAGGGCCGCGGTAATGTCAGTTAAGTTCGGACAGTTATGTAAGACGTGCTCCCCCGGGGCCAGCAGCGTGGCCGCCAGAATAGGCAGGGCGCTGTTCTTCGCCCCGTGGACGGCGACGCAGCCCTCTAGGGGAACGCCTCCCTGCACTGCAAAATATTCCATGGTGTTTCTCCCCCGATCCTGGTCTGTGTGTGCTCAGGCCATCCTATGCCAGGGGAGGGGAATGGGTTCAGGATTTCCGCAAAAGGGAGGTGAGGGTGTCGTAAATCTTCTCTGCCGCGTCGGGCACGCCCATGGAGGACATTGCCCGGGACATATCCTGTAAGCGTTGGGAGTCGGCCAATAGCTGCGTTGCGGTCTGATAGAGGCCTGCCCCGCTGCACACCGGTTCCAGCAGCACCACCGCCCCGCCCTGCTGGGCCAGGACATTGGCGTTGCGCTCCTGGTGGTGGTTGGTGACATTGGGGGAGGGGACGATCACCGCGGGCTTGCCGATGGCGGTGAGCTCTGACAAGGTGGACGCGCCCCCCCGGCACAGCACCAGGTCCGCCGCCGCCATCACCGTGGGCATGTCGTAGATGTACTCCCGGAGTTGGAGCTCCGGGGGCAGGGTAGTGTCCTGAAGGGCCACCTCCATCTGGGCAAAGTCCCGTCCAGCCCCGTGAATGTGGTGGAACGCCGGAGGCTGCTGGGCAGCCAGGCGGAAAAAGTCCACCATATACCGGTTCATCACCTCCGCCCCCAAGCTCCCCCAATAGGACAGGAGCAGAGGACGGTCGTCCTGGATACCCAGGGCTTCCCGGGCCTCCTTGCGGGTCTGGAAAAATCCTCCCCGCACCGGGGTGCCGGTAACCACCACTTTATCCTTGTCCTTATAGTGGGCCCGGGACTCCTCATAGCCCACCATCACCCGGCCGGCGATTTTTGCCAACTGCTGGGTGGTGAGCCCGGGCACGGCGTTGGACTCATGGACCGCCGTAGGGATGCCCCGCTTGGCGGCGGCGTGAACCACCGGGTAAGAGGCATAGCCCCCGGTGCCCACCACCAGCTCCGGCTGGAAGCGGTCCAGGATGTCCGCCGCCTCCCGCCGGGACAGGTGCAGGTTGCGCAGGGTCCCCAGGTTGTGCTTCAGCCCCGCGGGGCTGAAGCTGCGCCAAAAGGAGCTGATGGTCACCGTTTCCAGAGGGAAGCCCTCCTTCGGCACCAGCCGCTCCTCCATGCCGCCTTTGGCCCCCACAAAAAGGACCTGGCAATTTTCCTGGCGTTCCTGAAACATGCGGGCCAAGGCCACGGCGGGGTTGATATGCCCCGCCGTGCCGCCGCAGGTGAAGAGAACTCGCATCGTTACTCCTTCCCATAGCCTGGGGCTATGTCACGGGATTTTGTCGGGATATGGCCAACACCAGTCCCATTTCCGCCAGCTGGATCACCAGGGCGGTGCCCCCGGCGCTGAAAAAGGGCATGGAGATGCCCGTCACCGGGAAGAGGTTGGTCACCACCGCCACGTTGGCGAATACCTGGAAAGCAAAGAGGGTCATGATGCCCACGATCATCAGGGAGCCGAAGCGGTCCTTGGCGTGGAGGGCCAGCCAGTAGCCCCGGATAATCAGCAGAGCGAAGAGGAACAGGATCAGGCCTGCCCCCACCAGCCCCAGTTCCTCGCAGACGATGGCGAAAATGAAGTCGTTTTGGGGTTCCGGCAGGTAGAGGAATTTTTGCCGCCCCTGTCCCAGCCCCACCCCAAAGAGGCCCCCGGAACCGATGGCCAGCAGGGACTGTAGGGGTTGCAGGCCCTTCCCCTGGGGGTCACTGGCGGGGTCTCGCCAGACGGTGAGCCGGGAGGTCATGTAGTCCGTCCCCAGGATAATCACCGTCAGCGCGCCGCCCACCAGGGCTCCCCCAGCGGCAAACCAACCCACACCGATGCCCCCAGCAA
This sequence comes from Evtepia sp., assembly GCF_056797215.1. NCBI lineage: Bacteria > Bacillati > Bacillota > Clostridia > Eubacteriales > Evtepia > Evtepia sp. The sequence continues at coordinate 23,620 of NZ_JBQILM010000001.1, read as the reverse complement.
AGAGGATAGCCGCCGCGATCACCACCATCTGGATGGTAGCGGACATGTGGGGTTCCAGGTACAGCAGGCCCACCATGATGGCGATCACCAGCCCGTAGGGGATCAGCTCAAAGAAGCCGATGCGCTCTAGGAAGTTGCCAAAGCGCCCCAGGGGGCTGCGGCGGTTGAACTCCAAAGGGGTGCGCTCGTCGCGCTTGGCCAAACGGGAGGAGAAGTAGATAATCAAGGCGATCTTCCCCACCTCTGAGGGCTGCCACTGCACCGGGTATTTCAGCCAGCGGGTGGCGCCGCCGGAGGTATATCCCAACCCCGGCACCTTCACCGCCAGCATCAGCACACAGGCCAGCAGAAAAATGGGGATAGCCAGTCCCGCCAGGCCACTGTAGTTCAGGCGGGAGACCAGGTACAGCACGCAAAAGCCCAGCACAGCATAAATCGCCTGCCGGGTGAAGTAGTGGAACGGGTCATGGCCGGTACGGTTCTGCACGTCATACCACGCCGTGGGGTAGGAGGCAGAGAGCAGCATGATTAGGCCGATGATAACCAGCAAAATGGTCAACAGCAGGAAGGGGGTATCCACCTGCCCCCGGCTCTGGTTCCTGGGCTTGAGCCTGCGCCGCTGTTTGGTTTTCGTTGGACTTGCCACAAGCATCCCTCCCGGATGGATAACGGCTCCGGCCTCATGGCATCCCCGCGTCCCCCAGGGCTCACAGGGCGGAGAACCGCCCCATGACGCCGAAATAGGCCAGGACACAGAAGACCAGCGTGATGCCGGCAAAGGTGAACACTAACTTCTTCTCGCTCCAACCGCCCAGCTCCAAATGGTGGTGCAGGGGGGCCATGCGGAAGATCCGTTTGCCGTGGGTGGCCTTGAAGTAAACGATCTGGATGATATCCGACAAGGTCTCCGCGATATAGATGATCCCCACAGGGATCAAAATCAGGGGCATATCCAGGGCGAAGGCCATGCCGCACACTGCCCCCCCCAGGAAGAGGGAGCCAGTGTCCCCCATAAAGACCTTAGCCGGGTGGAAATTATGCACCAGGAAGCCCATCAGGGCCCCGCACAGGGCTGCGGCGAAGAGGGTCATGCCCATGCTCTCCTGCCGCTGCCAGTGGAGGTAGGCATAGCCAAAGGAGCAGGCAAAGAAGGCGCACACCGGCAGGGTCACCCCCGCCGCCAGGCCGTCGATGCCATCGGTGATATTCACGGCGTTGACCGACCCGGTGATCACCAGGGCGGCGAAGATCAGGTACACCACCCAGGGCAGCCGCAGCTCCACCCCCAGGAAGGGGACGTACAGGTTGGGGGACAGAATCCCCATAGAGCGCAGCAGGGCCAGGAAGCACAGGGCCGCCGCCAGTTGCAGCAGGAACTTCTGGCTGGCAGACAGGCCGGTGTTCTCCTTCTTCTTCACCTTGGCGTAGTCATCCAAAAAGCCGATGACGCCGAACACCCCGGCAAAGAGGAACACCACCACGGCCGTCAGCTCCCCCGCCATGATATCCTGTATGTCCAGCACCAGGACCACAATGGCAGTGGCGGCGATGAACATGATCCCACCCATGGTGGGGGTCCCCTGCTTCGCCATGTGCCAGGTGGGGCCGTCCTCCTTGATGGATTGGCCGGCTTTTAGCCGGCGCAGGGCTGGGATCAGGCTCTTCCCCAGCAGGGCACTGATGATAAATCCCGCCACAAGGGCGACGATACTTCTTCCGACAATGGACTCCATGGCCCGCACCTCCGCGTTTTTCAACGTCTGTTCTCTCTCGTTTTCCCGCGGCCCCATGGTTTCCATGGAGCCACCGGAGTTGACAAACATTGATTATATCTCATCTTGCCGGAAAAAGGAAGCAATTTCTTCGCGTTCGTCCAAATGAATTTTTTCTGTCCCAATCTCTTGGTAGGTCTCGTGGCCTTTCCCCGACAGAAGGAGCACATCCCCCGCCCGGCCCATGGCCAAAAGCTCCCGGATGGCCGCCCGGCGGTCTGCCTGGCGGCGGTAGGCGGTGAAGCCCGGGGGGAAACCCGCCTCCACCTCATCCAAGATGGCCTCCGGGTCCTCGGTGCGGGGATTGTCGGAGGTGAGGAGGAGGAAGTCCGCCAGCTCCGCGGCGATCTCCCCCATGATGGGGCGCTTGCTCCGGTCCCGGTCCCCGCCGCAGCCGAACAGGCACAGGAGGCGGCAGGCGGTGCCCCCCCTTGCGGTGGTGAGGACCTTCTCCAAGGCGTCGGGGGTATGGGCGTAGTCGATGAGCACGGTATAGGGCGCGGGGACCGGGACCACCTCCACCCGGCCCTTCACCCCCTGGCTCCCCGCCAGGGCCTTGGCGATGGCGGGGATGGGGATGCCCAGCTCCCGGCAGCAGGCAATGACCCCCAGGGCGTTGTATACGCTAAAGGCCCCAGGGATGGGCAGGGCCACCGGGAATAGCCCCTCTGGGGCCAGAACCTGGAACTCCACCCGGTCCGGGAAGAGGTGGACAGAACGGGCCAGCAGTTCCCCTTCGCTCCGGTTCTCCCCAAAGCTGTGGCGCTGGCAGGGGGCAGTCCGGGCGAAGAAGCGGCCGGCGGGGTCGTCGATGTTGAAAAAGCCCACCTCGCACTGCTGGAACAGCAGGCCCTTGGCCTCCCGGTAGTCCTCCATGGTACCGTGGAAATCCAGGTGGTCCCGGGTAAGGTTGGTGAAAATCCCCCCCTTGAAGTGGAGCCCCGCCGTGCGGCGCAGGGCCAGGGCGTGGGAGGAGACCTCCATCACCACATGGGTGCAGCCAGCCCGGAGCATCCGGGCCAGGAGGCATTGGAGGGGATAGGGGTCCGGGGTGGTGCGCTGGGCGGGGAGGCTCTCCGCCCCAATCAGGTTTTGGTTGGTGCCGATGAGCCCCACCTTGGCGTGGATGGCCTGTTCCAGCACTTCCTTCAACAGGTACGTAGTGGTGGTCTTTCCGTTGGTGCCGGTGACCCCCAGGAGGGTCATTCGCCCCCCGGGGTCCCCGAACCAGTTGCGGCAGAGGAGGCCGTAGGCCTCCCGGGGGTCCTCCGCCAGCAGCCATGGCCCCCCGGGGAAGGGGGGCTGGGCGCACACCACAGCCGCCGCCCCCTTCTCCAACGCCTCTTGGATGTAATCGTTCCCATCTGCCTGGACGCCCTTCAGGGCCACGAAAAGGCCGCCGGGGGCCAGGGTACGGGTATCACAGGTGAGTGAAGTGATTTCAACGTCCTGACCGACTTGGTCTGTCAGGGCTATGCCCCGGCGTAACCGGGATAACTTCAAACGAGAACACCTCCCATGATCGTCTCACACTGTTATTCTTGCTTTTTCCCTGCCCAGTTGCCGGTTTCGCTGTCCATGCCGGTTTCCGGGTCCGCAGGGGTGGCAAAGCGCACTTCTACCATTGTGCCAACCTCCACACGGGTATCCGGGGTGATGGTCTGGCTGAATACCACCCCCTCCGTGTCGCCGGTGACGTTCAGGTAGAGGCCCAAGGCCTCCAGGGCGGCTTTCGCCTGGTCATAGTTCATGTTGCTCAGGTCCGGCACCAGAACGGTGTCCTCGCTGCGGGGGGCACCCAGGTACAAGACCACGGTGCTCCCCTGGGGCACCATGCTCCCGGCGGTGGGGGCCTGGTCCGTAACCGCCTCCCCCTCGCCGACAGTGCGGCAGTTCAGGCCCAGCTTGGACAAGGTCTCCTGGGCTGTAGCCACGGTGTTGCCGTTGAGCTGGGGCATGGTGATGCCGGTGGTGGTCTCGCTGGTGACGCCGGATTTTTGGTAGCCTAAGTAATCCATGATGTGGGCAATGAGCTCACCGGCCATGGGGCAGGCCATGGAACCGCCGCTGATGTACACCCCGTCAGCGGTCTTGTTGGCCCCGGGGGCCACAGGCTCCGGCCAGTCATAGGCCAGCAGCACAATGATCTCCGGGTCATCCGCCGGGGCGAAGCCCAGGAAGGAGACGATGATGTGGTCCTTACTGTCCAGGGTCTGGGAGGAACCGGTTTTGCCGCCGATGCGGTATCCCGCCACAGCGGCGTTGTGTCCCGTACCGCTGCGCTCCCCCACCACGCTCTCCATGATGGAGCGCACGGTGTCGGAGGTCTCCTGGCTCACCACCTGGCGGACCTCGGTGGGCTCATGGTAGCTCACCACATTGCCGTCCTGGTCGGTGACGGACTGGACCACATAGGGCTCCATCAGGTGGCCGCCGTTGATGACGGCGGACAGGGCGGTGATGAGCTTAATGGGTGTGGTGGTAAAACGCTGGCCGAAGGAGGCGGTGGCCAACTCCGTCTCACCGGCGGGGCTGAGGAAGAGGTTCTCATCCCAGAACACGCTGGGGGCCTCTCCCGGCAGCTCGATGCCGGTGGAACTGGTGAAGCCGAAATCCTGCCAATACTGATAAAACTTATCTGCCGTCAGCAGCTCACCGATCTTGATCAGAGCCGGGTTGCAGGAGTTCATAACTGCCTTACGCAGGTTCTGGCCACCGTGGCCCCGGCGGGCAGAGCACCGGATAATCCAATCGCCCTTCTCTACCGCGCCGTTGCAAGTAAAGTGGGAGTTCTCCGAAATCACGCCCTCCTCCAGGGCAGCAGCCACCACGATGGGCTTGAAGGTGGAGCCGGGCTCATAGGAGGTGTTGAGGCACTTGTTGTTCCACTGGCGGAACTGCACCTCGCTGACAGCCTTTTCATACTCCTCCTGGGTGAGCTCGTTGCTCTGGCGCATCCTGGCCAGTTTGGCGGTTTCCGTGACGTCAACAATGGCGTTATAATCGTTGGGGTCGTAGTCTGGATAGCTTGCCATGGCAAGCACCGCCCCGGTCTTGGGGTCCATGACCACGCAGAAGCCGCCGTTGGTGACGTCGAACTTCTGGATACCCTCCTCCACCGCCTTCTCCGCGTACATCTGGATGGTGCTGTCGATGGTGGTCTGGACGTTGTAGCCATCCACCGCGTCGGTGAAGCTGGAATAGGCGGAGGGCATCTCCGTCCCCCGGGCGTTCTTGGCCAGGATGGTCAGGCCGTCCTCCCCGGAGAGCTCCCCGTTGTACTTGGCTTCCAGGCCGTAGACCCCCACGTTGTTGGCGTTGGTAAAGCCAATCACCTGGGCGGCCATGGTCCCGTAGGGGTAATAGCGCTTGGAGTCCGAGGTCAGGTACAGCGCCCGGGACAGGTCGTTGTCCACGATGAAGCCACGTACCCGGTCGGCCACGTCGTCCTCCACCTTTTTGGCCAACACCTCATAGGCGGAATAGGTCTTTTGCAGCCGCTTGCGGATGTCCTCTTCCTCTAAGTCCAGAATCTCCGCCAGGCCGGTGGCGATGGTGTCGTAGGCCAGTTCCAGCCTTTCACTCTTTTCCGCCTCAATGGCCTTCTGGGAGCGCTTGTTCTTGAACTCGTCGACTTCCTTCACACTGTCCTCAATGGACTCCACCAGGTCCCGTGGGGAGAGGACCACGTTCTGCACGGAACCGCTGATGGCCAGCACCGCGCCGTTGGTGTCGTAAATGGTCCCCCGGCTGGCGGTGGCGGAAATCTCCCTGGTCTGCTGGTTGATAGCCCGCTTTTCCAATTCCTCGTGCTGGACCACTTGGAGCTGCCACAGCTTGCCAAAGAGCACCGCAAAGGTCAGCACCCCAAAGATGCCCATGAGGATCAGGACCCGGCGCATCCCCTTTCCACTGATCCGCTGGTCGTTGTTCTGTTCCCGTTTTCCTGGTCGTAATGCCACAAAGCGTCACCTTCCTTTTTTCTTTCCGGTAATGCCGAGGGCGTAAGAAAACCCTTTTCTCACGCCCTCTTTGTCCTATCTCTATACGTATGCGGCCTTCTCCTAGAAATATTCCCGCAGGGAATCCATCAGGCCGCTGGCCAGGGCCTTGATTTTCTCGCTGAGCTTGTTGCTCTGGTAATACTCCACGGAGTCCGGCTCTGCCAGCTCCAGGGTGTAGGTCTGCCAGCTCTGGATTTTGATCATCTGGCCACTGGAGAGCATCTGGGTCTCGATCTCCTGCAAGTCGTAGGCCAGCTCATACTGGGCCATTAGCTTGCTCTCCTCTGTCTGCAAGCCCCTGAGCTCGCTGCGGGCGTCAAACACCTCGTCGTTCACCATGACCAGCTGTGCATAGCTCATCAAGGTCATAATCACCACCACCACGGTGATGAGGCCCAGCGCCGCCAGGCCCGGCGCAATCAGGAGCTGCCGCTTGGCGGGCTCCTCCTGGACGGCCTTCTGCCGCCGGGAGGCACGCTGCTGTTTGGGCTCCTCCGGGGCGGTATGCACCGGTTCCTCGGTGACCGTTGCGCCCCCCTCCGGGTGTAGGTCCACTTGGTATACTTGCTCCGTCACAGGTCCTTCACCTCATTCCCGTCCGTCCACTTACAACTTACAACTTCTCCGCGCAGCGCAGCTTGGCACTGCGGGCCCTTGGGTTCTCCGCCAGCTCCGCCGCCGAGGGCAGGATGGGCTTGCGGGGGTGCAGCTTCACCAGCGGCGTTTTGCCGCACACGCATACGGGGAACTCCGGCGGGCAGTCGCACCCTTTGGCCGCTGCGGCCAACTCGCTCTTCACGATCCTATCCTCCAAGGAGTGGAAGGAGATCACGGCCAGCCGCCCCCCCTTCCTGAGCCGGGGGATGGCCCCCTGCATCATCTGGGAGATGGCGGTGAGCTCATCGTTCACCGCGATGCGGATGCCCTGGAAGCTCCGCTTGGCCGGGTGCTGCTTTTCCCGGAGGGCAGCAGCAGGCATGGCACTGCGGATCACCTCCACCAGCTGCCCGGTGGTCTCGATGGGGGCGTCCTCCCGCCTGCGCAGGATGGCAGCGGCAATGGGACCGGCGTAGCGCTCCTCCCCGTACTGGGACAGGATACGCCGCAGCTGTTCCCGGGGCCATTGGTTCACCACCGTCCAGGCGGTGAGGCTGTCGTCCTGGCTCATGCGCATGTCCAGGGGGGCATCGTGCATGTAGGAGAAGCCCCGCTCCGGGTCGTCCAGCTGGGGGGAGGAGACCCCTAAGTCAAAGAGCATCCCATCCACCTGCTCCACCCCTGCCTGGTCCAGCAGCTGGGGCAGCTGTGCAAAGTTCCCGTGGAGGAAGGTAATGCGCTCCCCCCAAGGGGCCAGGCGGACGCTGCCCTCTTCCAGGGCCTGTCGGTCCCGGTCGATGCAGAGCAAGCGGCCGGTGGTCAGGCGGCGGGCAATCTCCATAGCGTGGCCCCCGCGGCCCAAAGTCCCATCCACATAGATGCCCTCCGGCTGGATGTGCAGGGCTTGGATACATTCCTCCAACAGGACAGGGCGGTGTGTATATTCTCCACTCATCAGTCCACGGTCCCCCTGGGCGGGGCCATTCCCCCCGCAGTTTCTTCGCCTTTCTCTGACAAGGCCTGGGCCTTGTCAGGGCCCATCTTTCCCTTACATTATAAAGGCAGGCCCTGTAAAAATCAACATTTTTTTGGCACCCGCCCACTCCCCCGTGGCCCCCACAGCAGCCCCTTTTCCCCTATATCTGGTAGTTTCCCCTTGATTTCCAAGCATTTTATGGGCATACTCCCCAAGTCGCTGTTACGTTTTGTAAGAATTTTGTAAGAATTTCTCCCCAAAAACACAGGGCATCAAAAGGCGTCAAAAGGCCGCGGCCGATGTTCGGCCGCGGCCCAAAAAGCCTCGCAGCATTCGCGCCCGGCAGGGTGCGAAACAATGCAAATTTTGTTTTTCCCGGCGGCATACAGCCCCGGGTACGTGTAAACAAGCTACCATTCTCCCGCAAAAACGTGTTGTTTTTTGCGCCTCAATAATCGTCCTCGTCTGCCGCTGCGTCGTACATCCGGCGGCGGGGGGCGGCGGGGCCGTCCAGCAGCGCCCCCAGCGCGGAGCGGAACTTGGCCCGGGACTGCTTCACCTCATCGTAGGCGTCGGCCACGGCCTCCTCCATCCGGCGCAGGGCGTCCTCGCAGTATTCGCTGGCGGCGCTCTTAATCATCCGGCACTTCTCCTCGGTGTCCGCCAGGATATCGTCTGCCTGGGCCTGGGCCTCCCGGACGATGGCATCCTTGTTCACCAGCTGGCGGGCATAGTCCTCCGCCTCCTTGCGCATGGCGTCGGCCTCCCGCTTGGCGGAGGCGATATAGTCGTTGCGGTTGGCCACCAGGTCCTCCGCCCGCTTGATCTCCGCAGGCATCTCTGCCTTCACATCGTCGATCATATCCAAGATCCTATCCCGTTCAATGACGCACTTGTCATTGCTCAGAGGCATGGGCTTCGCTTCTTCAATTTCGCCGTATAGCTGTTCCAGTAATTGTTCAATGCTGGCAGTCATCGCACTCATCGCTCCTTTTTTTCATTTTCTTTTTCACGTCCTCTAAGATCTCACGGGGCAAAAATTCTTCCAGGTCGGCATCGTAGCGGGCCAGCTCTTTCGCCACCGACGAGCTGAGATAGGTGTACTTCTCACTGGATGGGAAAAACACGGTGTCCAGGTCTGGGTTCAGCTTGCTGTTGACCATGGCCATCTGGACTTCCTGCTCATAGTCAGACACGGCCCGCAGGCCCTTCACCAGCACCCGTGCGCCCTTCCGTTTGGCGTAGTCTGCCACAAGACCGTAGTTTATATCGAACTCCACGTTCTCCACCTGGATACTCTTGCGCATCAGGGCGATCCGTTCCTCCGGCGTAAAGATGCCGCCATCTTTCTTGGAGTTGACCATGACGCAGACGATCACCCGTTCAAAGGCGGCTGCGGCCCGTTTGATGATGTTGATGTGTCCCAGGGTAACGGGATCGAAGCTTCCGGGATAAATTGCGGTCTTCATAGGCTGTCCTTCCTTGTCTAACAGGTCCGATCAATCGGCTGTGCGGCGGTACAGGGCGGTTCTGATGCGCCCATACCGGTATTCTCTCTCTAATTGGTAGGGCCCCAGCGGCGCTGGCCAGCTGGCGTCCGACCCATTTTCGCACACTATTATACCATTTCCCGACACAATGTCAATCGTCTGGACAGACTCCATGGCTTTTTCCAAAAATCCGCTGCCGTAGGGCGGGTCCAAAAAGATCAGGTCAAAGGTCTCCCGGCAGCGGCTCAAAAAGGCGGCGTAATCCCCCTGGACCACCGTGGCCTGTCCGGCAAGCCCTGTGTGGGCCAGGTTCGCCCGGATGGTCTCCGCCGCCTGGCGGCTCAGGTCCACGAAAGTACAGTGGGCCGCCCCCCGGGAGAGGGCCTCAATGCCCATCTGCCCGGTGCCGCCGAAGAGGTCCAGCACCCGGCGGCCCTCAATCTCAAACTGGATGCTGGAAAAGATGGCCTCCTTCACCCGGTCGGTGGTGGGGCGGGTTTCCAGCCCCACCGGTTCTTGGAGCTTCCGCCCTCTGGCAAGTCCTGTGATCACGCGCATGGCTTAGTCCTCCTTTGCCGCTCCTGTTTCTTCTCTCAAGTAGTCATACACCTGGCAGGCCACGTTTTTGGGCAGCACCTGCTCCAACTCCGCCAGCTGCGCCCCTCGGATGGCCTTTATGCTGCGGAAATGCTTCATCAGTGCCTTCCGGCGGCTCTCCCCCACCCCGGGGATTTTCTCCAAGGTGGAGCCTAGGCTGCTCTTACTGTGCTGCTTGTGGTGGAAGCCCACAGCGGTGCGGTGGGTCTCCTCCTGGATCTGCCCAATGAACGCAAACAGCGCCGGCTGCCCTTGTATCCCGATCTCCGCCCCGCCGGGGGTCACCAGAGCCCGGGTGCGGTGGCGGTCATCCTTCACCATACCAAAGACGGGGATTTTGAGGCCGAACGCCTCCAACACCCGTTGGGCCACCGCCGCGTGGGTGTCCCCCCCGTCGATGAGCAGCAGGTCCGGCCGCTGGGCGAAGCGCTCGTCCCCCTCCTTGTCCCGGCGGAAACGCCGGGTGAGGACCTGCTCCATGGAGGCGTAGTCGTCGGGGCCTTTCAGGTCCCGGAGCCGGAAGCAGCGATAGGCCCCCTTCCGGGGCTTGCCCTCCTCAAACACCGTCATCGCCGCCACGATGTCCGACGCACCGGTGTTGGAGATGTCATAGGCCTCAATCCGCCGGGGCGGCCCAGACAACTCTAGTTTCTCCGCCAGGAGGGTCAATATTTTCGCTGTGCGCTCTTCTTTCGTGGTCACCCGCTGGCATTCCTCCCGGGCGTTCTCCTGGGCCATGCGGATGAGCTCCACCTTTGCCCCCCGCTGGGGGGTGACAAGCTCTGTTTTCCGCTCCCCACGCTCTGACAAAAACCGGCCCATGTCCTCCTGGTTGTCCAAGTGCTCCGGCAATAAAATCTGCCGGGGCAGCCGCCCCCGGACGCCGTAATACTGCACCAAAAATGCCGACAAAATCTCCTGGGCCGGTTCCCCCCCGGTGGGGAAAAAGGTCACCTCCCGGCTGGTGAGCTGCCCTTGCTGGAAGTGGAGCACTGCCACGGCGGTGCGGACCTGGCCGCTGTAGAGCCCCAGCACGTCCATGTCCGCCAAAAAGCCCGCCACCACCTTTTGCCGCTTGCCCAACAGGGTGATGGAGCGCAGGCGGTCCCGGAGGGCGGCGGCCTTTTCAAACTCCAAATTCTCCGCTGCCTGCTCCATCTGGGCGGTGAGCTCCCGCTCCACCTCCCCAAAGCGGCCCTCTAGCAGCCGCACCGCCTGGCTGATGGCCTGCTGGTGCTGGCCCTGGGGAACCTCCCGGCGGCAGTAGCCGTCGCACAGGTCCATGTGGTGGTTGAGGCAAGGGCGCTCCTTCCCCTGATCCCTGGGGAATACCTTCCCGCAGCTGGGGAGCTTTAGGGCCTCCCGCAGGGCATCGATGATCCCCTGGCTCTCCCGCCGGCCGCCGAAGGGGCCGAAATACCGGGCCCCGTCCCCCACCGCCTCCCTGGTGGCCAGGGAGAAGCGGGGATAGGCATCCTTGACGTTGAGGCGGATATAGGGGTAGCCCTTGCTGTCCTTGAGCAGGATGTTATAGTGGGGCATGTGGAGCTTGATGAGGGAGCTCTCCAACACCAAGGCCTCGAATTCCGAACCGGCCACAATGGTGTCGAAGTGGTGGATCTGGGCCACCATGGCCCTGGTCTTTTCCGTGTGGGTGTTCTGATCCTGGAAATACTGGGACACCCGGTTCTTCAGGGCCTTGGCCTTGCCCACGTAGATCACCTGGCTGTCCTTGTCCATCATCAGGTAGACCCCCGGCTTCAAGGGCAGGCTGTGGGCCTTCTCCTTCAATTCGTCAAAGGTCATTTCCGCTCCCCCCTTTCTCCGCTTCTCCTGTGCCGAAAAAAAGCGCCGCGAAAGCGGCGCTTTTTCTGCTTCTCTGTGAAGAAATCAGTCGGCGAAATCAGAGCTGATGAGCTCCACCAAGGCATCCACTGCATCCTTTTCATCTGTGCCGTCGGCGATGAGGTCGATGGTGCTGCCCTTGATGATACCCAGGGAGAGAACGCCGAGCAGGCTCTTTGCGTTGACTCTCTGCTCGTCCTTTTCCACCCAAATGGTGCTCTTATACTCGTTTGCCTTCTGAATAAAGAAGGTGGCAGGTCTGGCGTGAAGGCCTACCTGATTATTGACAGTTGCCTGCTTGATATACATAGAAATTCCCTCCCAAAGCGTTTCCCATGATACTGGTATAAGGATATCAAATTTCATCCTGTCCGTCAATGCTAATTTTCACGTCTTTGCTTCGTTTTTAGTAAATTTTTTTGGTTTCCTTGCAGCTTGCCTTGCCCTGGCTCATTTCAGGCTCACCACGGTGACGCCGCTCTCCCCCTCGCCGTAGCGGCCCAGGCGGAAGCTTGCCACCCCTTTGCAGCGCTTCAAATAAGCGTGGACGGCCTGGCGCACCGCGCCGGTGCCCTTGCCGTGGATCACCGTCACCTGGGTGAGGTTGCCCATGATGGCCCGGTCGATGAACTGGGCCAGGACCATTTCCGCCTCGTCGGTGGTCATGCCCCGCAGGTCCACCTCCCCTTTGGCCCCCAGGCTGCGCAGCTGCTGCTGGCTGCGCTGGATGTACTGCTTGGCCTGTTTCTGGCTCTGGGTCTCCCCTTCCACCACCCGGACCTCCTCCTGCCGGGCGGAGATGCGCAGAATGCCCGCTTGGAGCTGAAGCACCCCGTCCTTGTTCTCGGAGAGGACGGTGCCCTGGGTGCCGGTTTTCAAAATGGTCACGGTGTCCCCCCGCTTGGCGGGGCGGACCATCGGCGGCGGGGCCGCCTGTTCCTGGGCCCCCAACTGGTCCTGGGCCTGGTTGAGCTTGTGGCGCAAACCGGCACGCTGGTCGTTCACCGCTTGGAAGTCCCCATTCTGCTTGGCCTTCTTTCGCATATCCCCCAGCTCCCGGAACACCTCGTCGGCCGTGCGCCGGGCCTCCTCCAAGATGCTCCGGGCCTCGGCCTTGGCGGCGGCGGTGCTGCGCTCCCGCTCCTTCTCCAGGGCGTCCCGATGGGCCTGGGCCTGGGCGGTGGTCTCCTCCAGCTCCCGGCGGATGCGGGCGGCCTCCTGCTGCTCCCGCTCCATCTCCTGGCGCTGGCCCTCTAGCTTGGTGAGCACATCCTCAAAGCGGATATTCTCCACGTTGATCCGCTCGTTGGCCTTTTGGATGATCTCCTCCGGCAGCCCTAGTCGCTTGGAGATGGCAAAGGCGTTGGATTTCCCCGGAATGCCCACCAGGAGGCGGTAGGTGGGGGCTAGGGTCTCCACGTCGAACTCACAGGAGGCGTTCTCCACCCCGGGGGTGGTCATGGCGTAGACCTTTAGCTCCGCATAGTGGGTGGTGGCGGCCACCAGGGCCCCCAGGCCTCTGGCATGCTCGATGACAGCGGCGGCTAAGGCCGCGCCCTCCACCGGGTCCGTGCCGCCCCCCAGCTCGTCGAAGAGGATCAAGGTCTCGTCGCCGGTCTCCTCCAGCATCCCCACAATGTTGCTCATGTGGGAGGAGAAGGTGGACAGGGACTGGGCAATGGACTGCTCGTCGCCAATGTCCGCCAGCACCCGGCGAAACACCCGGATGCTGCTGTCATCCCCGGCGGGGATGTGCAGGCCGCACTGGGCCATCAGGGTCAGCAGGCCGATGGTCTTTAAGGTAACGGTCTTACCGCCGGTGTTGGGGCCGGTGATCACCAGGGTGTCGAAGCGCTCCCCCAGCTCCAAGTCGTTGGCCACGGCGGTGGCGGGGTCCAGGAGGGGGTGGCGTGCTTTCTTCAAGTGGACGGCCTTCTGGGAGAGCTTCGGCTCCATGGCCCTCATGGAGGTGGACAGCCGTGCCCGGGCAAAGATGCCGTCCAGGCGCACCAGCAGGTCATAGTTCTGGTTGATGGCCTCCTGGAAGGAGGCGGCCTCGGCGGAGAGCTCCGCCAGGATGCGGTCAATCTCCTTCTCCTCCTTGGCCTGAAGCTCCCGGAGCTCGTTGTTGGCCTTCACCACCCCCATGGGCTCAATGAAGAAGGTGGACCCGGAGCCGGAGAGGTCATGGACCAGGCCGGGAACCTCGTTTTTGAACTCCGACTTCACCGGCACCACATAGCGCCCAGAGCGCATGGTGATGATACTCTCCTGTAAATACTTGGACTGGGAGGAGGAGATGAGCTTTTGCAAAATATCCCGCACCCGGCTCTCTGTCGCCCGCATGTGCCGGCGGATGGAGGCCAGCTCCGGGCTGGCGGCGTCGGCCAGCTCCCCATCCCCCACAATGGAGCCAGTGATTTTCTCCTCTAGGAAGCGGTTGGGGGTGAGGGCGTGGAAGAGGTAGTCGATGACGCTCTTCTTCCCCTCGGCCCTCTCGTCCCCCTCCCCATAGCTCTTGGCAGAGCGGGCCGCCGCCAAAACGGCGGCAATGTCCAATAACTCCCGGGTGTTCAGGCTGCCCCCCATATCCGCCCGGTGGAGGGAGCTTGCCACCGGCTTTACCCCGGAGAAGGAGGGGCTGCCTTGGAGGACCATCCGGTCCACGGCGGCGCTGGTCTCTTTCAGGCGGTGTTCCACCTCCTCCGGGTCCGTCTCCGGCCGGAGGGCCCGGGCTCGCTCCTTGCCCTCCTCCGTCACCGCCTGGGCGGCCAGCAGTTCTAAGACCCTGGGCAGTTCCAGGGTCTGAATGGATTTTTCAAACAAATCAGTCATAGGTACTCCTTTCCCATAGAAATCGCCAAAAAACCAGGTTTTTTGACGGAAAGGCTCAAAATAGCTGTTTGTAATAGTCTAATGTACGAAAGCCCCGCTCCAACTGGGTCATGAGAAAGGCCTCGGTGGTGTCCCCCAGCAGCCCCAAGCTCTCCTCATCCAACGAGAAGGAGAGGAACTTTTTCGGCGGACAGGCAAGGAGATACCGTCCCGCCGACAAGGCCGCCGGGCTCAGGGGCATGGATACCCCCCAGCCCGCCTCCATCCCCCGGCAGCGGGCACAGTGGAGCAGCCCTTGGCGCAGGCTCAAGCGGGGTGCCTCCGGTTCCTCCCGGCCGCAGATCCCACAGCCCTCCAACATGGGCTCATAGCCCATGAGGCACAGCAGCCGCAGCTCAAAGGCCGCCTTCACCTGGACCAGAGGCTTATCCAGCTTGTCCAGGGCATAGAGGCAGTTGAGCAGCAGGGACAGCAGGTCCCCGCAGGCCTCCCCCTCCTGAGCGCAGTGCTCCGTGACCTCCGCAAAGTAGGAGGCCAAGGCCAGGCGTTCCAGGTCCTGGCGCAGGGACCAGAACTGAGCCAGGGGGTCCGCCTCGCTGAGGGTGAGGTACTCCCCCCGCTGGTGCAGGGTCAGGTCGGAGTACACCAGCAGCTGGCTCCCGGCGGTGAGCCTGCTGTTCTTCCGGCGGCAGGCCCTGGCCTTCACCGTGCGCTTGCCAAACTCACTGGTGAGGACCGTTAAAATCTTGTCCGCTTCCTTATAGTTGGTCTCCCGCAGGACGATCCCCTGGGTGGTGAGCCGCACGGGCCTCCCCCCTTTCCTCCGCCTCCCGGCGCTGGGCACGCCGGGCCAGGCAGTATGCCTCCGGCAGGCCCGTCTGGAAAAACAGGTCCCGCAGGGCTTCCGATGATTTCTCGTTCATATACAACCGCCTCCTGTCCCTATGTCTATAGCGTGACAATCAGGCGGGGCATTTATGAACGGTAAATTTTAGTCCCGGCTGTCAAAGCCCAGGCTGCGGATGAGGTTCAGGTTGTCCCGCCACTGCTCCTTCACCTTCACCCAGGTCTCCAAATACACCTTGGCCCCCATGAAGCGCTCGATATCTGCACGGGCCATGGAGGATATCTTTTTCAGCATGGCCCCCTGCTTGCCGATGATGATGCCCTTGTGGGAGGCCTTTTCACAATAGATGGTGGCGTCCAGGTCGATGATGCCGTTCTCCCGCTCGGAGAACTTGGTCACCTCCACAGCGGTGCCGTGGGGGACCTCCTTGTCCAGGCAGTACAGCAGCTTTTCCCGCAAAATCTCCCCGCAAATCTGCCGCTCCGGCTGGTCTGTCACCGCATCCCTGGGAAAGAGGGGTGGACCCTCTGGCAGGAAGCCTTCCAACAGGTCTAACAGCTCCTCCAACCCCTCCTGGCGCTTGGCCGAGATGAGCAGGATGGCGGTGAAGTCGTGGACCTTCCGGTAGGCATCCATCACCGTGAGCAGGGTGCCCTTCTCCACGGTGTCAATCTTGTTAATAATCAAGATACAGGGGGCGTTCAGCGTCTTGACGCGTTCAATGAGCTCCCGCTCTGGCCCCCCCACGTTGGGGATGGGCTCCACCAGCAGGAGCACCGCGTCCACGTCTGCCACGCTCTTTTTCACCACGTCCACCATGTAGTCCCCCAGGCGGTTGGCGGAGCGGTGGAGGCCGGGGGTGTCCAGGAACACAAACTGGCTCTCCCCACGGGTGAGAACCCCGCAAATCCGGTTCCGGGTGGTCTGGGGCTTGCTGCTGACAATGGCCACCTTCTCCCCCACCAGGGCGTTGGTGAGGGTGGATTTGCCCACGTTAGGCCGGCCACAAAGGGTAATCATGCCACAGCGGCGCACGGGTACTTCCTCCGGCGGTGCCTGTTCCAGGGGTTTGTCCAGTTCGTCATTCCACTGGTCCCGGGTGACCCCCAAACTCTCCAAAATGGCCTCCTCCCGACCCCGCATTTGGGCCTTCTGGGGGCCCTCGTCCAGGTGGTCATAGCCCAGCAGGTGGAGCACGGAGTGGACTGCCAAATAGGCGACCTCCCGCTGGACGCTGTGGCCGAACTCCGCCGCCTGTTCCTTGGCCCGCTCCACAGAGAGGACCATGTCCCCCAGGTGGCACAAACCAGTTTCCGGGTCCAGCTCGTCCTCCCCCTCTCCCGTAGGCGGGGTGCCGGGGGTGAGGTCCAGCATGGGGAAGGACAACACGTCTGTCACCGCGTCCACCTCCCGCTGCTCCCGGTTGATCTCCCGGATGCCCTGGTCGGTGGTCAGGAGTACGTCCACCCCGCAGGGGATGTCCACCCCCTCCTTGTCCAGGACCGCGGTGATCACCCGGGTGAGCAGGGGCTTGTAGGGATTTTGGCCGGGCAGCTCCCAGTCGATATAGATATCATGTTTTTTCATGGGACCGTTTCGCCTTTCTCTTGTTTTCGTCGTCCTCATAGGCCTTGATGATCCGCTGGACGATCACATGGCGGACCACATCGCTGTCGGTGAGGCGGCAGATCTCAATGCCCTCCACCCCCCGGAGCACCCGCATGGCCTCTTTCAGGCCGGAGACCTTGTCCCCCGGCAGGTCGATCTGGGTGATGTCCCCGGTGATGACGATTTTGGACCCAAAGCCCAGGCGGGTGAGGAACATTTTCATCTGCTCCCTTGAGGTGTTCTGGGCCTCGTCCAGGATGATAAAGGAATCATCTAACGTGCGGCCGCGCATATAGGCCAGGGGGGCCACCTCGATGTTCCCCCGCTCCACGTATTTGGCATAGCTCTCCGCCCCCAGCATCTCAAACAGGGCGTCGTAAAGGGGGCGCAGGTAGGGGTCCACCTTGCTCTGTAAGTCCCCGGGGAGGAAGCCCAACCGCTCCCCGGCCTCCACCGCCGGACGGGTGAGGATGATGCGGTTGACCTCCTTGGCCCGGAAGGCGGACACCGCCGCCGCCACGGCCAGGTAGGTTTTCCCTGTCCCCGCGGGGCCCACCCCCAGGGTGATGGTGTTGCGCCGGATGGCATCCAGGTACTTTTTCTGGCCCACGGTCTTGGCCTTCACCGGCTTGCCCTTGGCGGTGACGCAGAGCACGTCGGCCGCCAAGGTCTGGATTTTATCCTCGTTGCCGGACTGGACCAGCTGGATCAGATAGCGGATGATCTGCTCGTTGATGGCCTCCCCCCGGGCGGAGAGGTCGATGAGCCCTTGGATGACCTTGGCGGCACACATGACGGGCTCCGGTTCCCCGCTGATTTTTAGCTGGTCCTCCCGGTCCACTACATGGACGTCCAGCTCCTTTTCGATGAGCCGCATATTCTCATCAAAGGAACCGAAAATGTTGATGGCCTCCTCCATCCGCTCGATGCTGACTGTCTGTTCGATCATGGGCTGTCCTCCGTTGTCTGTGTTTCCTCAGTGGGTTTTGTGGGGTCCCGCCAGGGGGGATGCTCCGGGGCGGTGACCTTTTCCTGGGTGTCTATGGGCACCATGCGGCCGATCTGCTCCAAGCACTGGGCCCGGAGCTTCACCGTCAGGACGCTCCCCTCCAAGGCCGTCTCATACTCTGCCGTCAAGACCTCCCCCTGGTCCATGGCGCTCTCCAAGCGGCGGCGCAGCTCCTGGCGGAGCAGCTCCTCCCCCTTGCTCTGGTCCAGGGGGGCGGTGGTGAGGGTATACTCCCGGACCCGTTCCGTCTCCCAGACAAGGGGGAGGGTCTTGCCCTCCACGGGGGTCCAGGACTTCAATTCGGTTATTGTATCATACTTTTCATAGGGAATTCCACTGTTTTGATAAAATTTCACCCGGCGGCCCATGATAGACAGGCTATGGCGGCTGGTCTCCTCCCCGGTATAGGCTTTCACCGGGGCATTCAGGTCCAGATTGGCGCTGAGGCTGTGCCAGGTCTCGGCCAGGACCTTCCCCTCGGCGTGCGCCAGCTTGGTGCCAAAGCTCTCCACCCCCTGTTCCAGCACCACATTGGGGGGCGCGTCCAGGTCCATGATACCGGAGATGAGCACGTCCCCCTTCACCACCATGTCCCCCTCCTGGAACAGGGCGTCCCCGCCCCAGGGCTCGATGTGGGTGACCCGGCCGGTGGCGGTGGCAATGACGTTGGTGGGCTGGCTCTGGTCCTTCACCTCCGGGGAGTCCCCTGCCTCCCGCACCAGCACCTCTAGGCAGGTGCCCCGGCGGTTCAGGGCGCAGAAGGACAGCTCATCCATGGCCAGCATCAACTGGTTCTCCTTCTCCCGGGTGGGGATAGAGGGGCCGAAGGAGCCCACCTCCACCCCGCACAGCCGCAGGCGGCTGATGATCTCCTCCGCTGTCAGGTTCACATTGCCGCTGACCTCGATGGTCAAAATCACCTGGGACCCCAGGGCCCCCAGCACCAGGCAGGCCAACAGCCCCGCCAGCAGGGCATAGCGCCGGCGGAAGCGCCGGAAGAACACCGGCACCCCCCAGCGCCGCTGCAAGGCCGTCTCACACTGGGCCCTCTGGGCTAGGGTACACAGCAGGGCATACTGCCGCTGGGGCACTTGCAGCTCCAGGCAGAAGGGGTCCCGCCAGATGGTTTTCCACAGGAGTACCCCCTCCTTGGCGCACAGGTTCAAGAGCAGCTCCGGCTGAACCCCGGTGACGGTCACCTGCACCGCGCCAAACAGCCAGGCCAACAGCTTCTTCATGGACGTCCCCCTCTTTCCTAAAGGATCTCCAAGCGGGTGATGCAGCCCCCGATGCGCAGCTCCCCTTCCCGCATGGCTTTCAGCTCCAACTCCCGGCCCTGGATGCGCAGCACCCAGGCCCCGCTGTCCACGTGGATTTCCTCCCGGCCGTAGGACAGGATGCCCTGGTAGTTCACCAGGTACAGGTCCCGGTCGCTGGTGAGCTCTAGCTTGGGCAGGCCTGCCGCCCCGTCCCCGGGGAGGTCCAGTAACAGGCACACCTGCTCCCGGATACCAGGCTTCCGGGGGGCCTTTTCCAGCGCCTCCTTCTCCATGGGGCCACCTCCTCTCAAACGGGTAAACACACGGCGTTTTTTCACACCTGGTTATGTGTATGCGCCCCCCATCCAGCCCTTGCCTGTCCCAAAACCCTGGAAAGGAAAAATACTTTCCACCCCTTGCAAACAAAGACCGTTTGGGCACTTTCCTCTCGAAAAGCCGCCCAAACGGTCCTGTTTTGCTGTATCCTGTTTTTTCAGGGATCATCCTGCCAAAAGTGCCTCCAAACGGGCCCGGATGAGGCCCAGGAGCTTGCGGTTTTCCGGCATCTCCTTCCGCTCCTCCTCCGGGCAGAGGGCGGCCAAGTCCTCGGAGAGGTAGCCCTCCTCAAAGACCTCCAACCCCGCCTGATTCAAGCAGTCGGCAAAGTGGCACAGGGCGGGAATGCCGTCCATCTCCCCCCGCTTCTTCAGGGCCCCCGCCCAGGCGGCCATGGTGGCCAGGGGGTTGGTGGACACCGCCTCCCCCTTCTGGTAGCGGCGGTAGTGGTCGGTGACGGTGCCGTGGGCGGCCTCATATTCAAAGTTCCCCTCGGGGCTCACCAGCACGCTGGTCATCATGGGCAGGGAGCCGGAGGCGGCGGCGATGAGGTCGCTCATCACGTCCCCGTCGTAGTTCTTGCAGGCCCAGATCATCCCTCCCTCAGAGCGGATGACCTTGGCGGCCACGTCGTCGATGAGGGCATAGTGGTAGCGCAGGCCGGCGGCCTGGAATTTTTCCTGGAATTCCTGGTCAAATATATCCTGGAAGATCAGCTTAAAGTGCTGGTCGTAGTCCTTGGAGATGGTGTCCTTGGTGGAGAACCACAGGTCCTGGCCTACCTCTAGGGCGTAGGTGAAGCAGCTCCGGGCAAAGGAGCGGATGGAATCATCCCGGTTGTGCATCCCCTGAAGGATGCCGGGGCCCTGGAAGGAGAACACCGTCTGGCGGGAGAGCTCTTGCCCCGCCTCATCGGTGAACACCAGCTCCGCCTTCCCCGCCCCGGGGACCCGGTACTCCACCGCCCGGTAGATATCCCCATAGGCGTGGCGGGCAATGGTGATGGGCTTTTTCCAGCAAGTCACCACCGGCTTCACCTTGGACAACAGGATGGGGGTGCGGAACACCGTACCGTCCAGGGCTGCCCGGATGGTGGCGTTGGGGGAGCTCCACAGCTTTTTCAAGCCGTACTCCTCCTGGCGCTGTAGGTTGGGGGTGATGGTGGCACACTTCACCCCGATGTGGTGGCGCTTGATGGCCTGGGCCGCCTGGATGGTCACCTGATCCTCAGTGGCATCCCGGTTGGGCAGGCAGAGGTCGTAATACTCTGTGTTCAGCTCCACGAAGGGGCAGATGAGCTCCTCTTTGATCATGGACCAGAGGACCCGGGTCATCTCGTCCCCGTCCATCTCCACGATGGGGTTGGGCATCTTAATCTTTTCCATGGCGCTCACCTCCCCTTCTGGGCCGCATAGTGGTTCATCAGGCAGCCGTCCAGGAGCAGTTCCCGTTCCTCCGCCGTGGCGGCGGGGAGGTAGAGGGTAATGGGGCTGGTGCCCTGGGCTGTGACCACCGTGGCGGGGAAGCTATCGTCCCCCCGGGCCACCTTGGCCCGAACGTCGGGGACATAGATATAGTCGCCGGGGCCATAGGGGAAGTCCTCCCCCTCTGCCAGGATGAAGGGGAGCATCCCCCAGTTGACGCAGTTGGAGCGGTAGCGCTTGGTGGCAAACTCATAGCATAGATTGGCACAGCCCCCCAGCACCCGCTGGCAGGAGGCGGCCTGCTCCCGGGCGGAGCCGTCCCCGGGCTTGTTGGCAAAGATCACGCTGCCGGTCTGGACCTTATCCAGGGCATCCGCGCCCAGGCCCAGCTTTTCTGCCACAGCCAGGAGTGCCTCTCCGGGCTTCCCTGCCAGGCGTTCCTTCTCCCGGGCCTGGGCCGCCAGGGCACGGGGGACATAGTCCGGGTCCCGGCGGGAGAGGGCAAAGCTGGCCAGCTTCATGGGGTTGGAGCGATAGGAGGAGGTCTCCCCAGAGGGGATCAGCTCGTCGGTGGTGGTGACAGGGTCCCGGAGCACCGAGGCCACTTCCAACAAGAGGTGCTCTCCCAGGGCGGGAATCTCCGGCCAGGGGGCAATGTTGGGGCCGAATTTCAGCTCGTAGTCCTTCTGAGGCTGGCCGAAGCCGAAGTACACCCGGCGCTGGTAGACCTGGGCGTCAAAGCTCCGCTTGCCCTGCTGGGGCTGGGTGTAGGACACCTCCGTGGCGGGGGTGAGGACGCCGTGGTTCCGGGCGGTGGCGGCGATGGAGCGGGCGTCCATAAGCACCACCCCGGAGAGCTGGCCGTCGCCGGGCTTGGAGCCCTCCCGGTTGGGGAAATTCCGGGTGGTATGGCGGATGGACAGGCCGTTGTTGGCGGGTACATCCCCGGCCCCGAAGCAGGGGCCGCAGAAGCAGGGCTTGAACAGCGCCCCCGCTTCCAGCAGGGACTGCTGCACCCCGCTGCGGATCAGTTCCAGGTTCACCGGCACGGAGGGGGGGTAGATGGACAGGGAGAAGTAGCCGCTGCCCACGTCGTGGCCCTCCAAAATGGCGGCGGCCTCGGCGATGTTGTCGTACATGCCACCGGCACAGCCGGCGATGACCCCCTGGTCCACCAGGACCTTGCCGTCCACCAGCTTGTCTGTCAGGGAGAGCTGGACCTTGCCGCCGAACTGCTCCGCCGCCCGCTGCTCCACCGCCCGGAAGATGTCCCCGGCGTTTTCCACCAGCTCCCGGATGGGATAGGCCTCGGAGGGGTGGAAGGGCAGGGCGGCCATGGGCTCCACCTGGGCGAGGTCAATGGTAATCATGCTGTCGTAGTACGCGCCCTCCTGGGGGTGGAGCGCTTCGTATTCCTCCTCCCGGCCGTGGATGGCCAAATATTCCTCCACCGCCCCGTCAGTCTCCCAGATGGAGGAGAGGCAGGCGGTCTCGGTGGTCATCACGTCGATGCCGATGCGGTAGTCCATGGGCAGGTTCTGGATGCCGGGGCCGGCGAACTCCAATACCTTGTTCTTCACAAAGCCGTTCTTATAAGTGGCGGCGCACAGAGCCAGGGCCACGTCGTGGGGCCCCACCCCCTGGGCGGGTTCCCCGGTGAGGTAGACCAGCACCACCTGGGGGGCGGCGATGTCGTAGGTGTTCTTCAAAAGCTGCTTGACGATCTCCGGGCCGCCCTCCCCCACGCCCATGGTGCCCAGGGCACCGTAGCGGGTGTGGCTGTCAGAGCCCAGGACCATCTTGCCGCAGCCGGAGAGCATTTCCCGGGCATACTGGTGGATCACCGCCTGGTTGGCGGGGACGTAGATGCCCCCGTATTTCATGGCGGCGGAGAGGCCGAACACGTGGTCGTCCTCGTTGATGGTCCCCCCCACGGCGCACAGGCTGTTGTGGCAGTTGGTGAGCACGTAAGGCACGGGGAACTGCGTCATGCCGCTGGCCCGGGCAGTCTGGATGATGCCCACGTAGGTGATATCGTGGGAGATGAGGCTGTCAAAGGCCAGGTGGAGCTGCCCCGCCTCCTCCCGCCGGCTGTGGCGGCGGAAAATCTGGTAGGCGATGGTCTTTTCCCGGTCCGCTGGGGCCGGGGCCGCGGCAGGGACCGGCGCCCCTCGGGTCCAGGTCACGCCACCTGCGTTCACTGTAATCATAGTATTTTTGTCACCCTTTCTGGGAAGTCAAAAAACGGCATCCCTCCACTCCGCCGCAGACCGACATCTCCCGGCTCCGGAGGGTATACGTTTTCCATAGTATGAGCACCAGTATACCACATCCCAGGAAAGAAGCAATGCAAAAAGAATCAATTTTGAAACTTCTTGCAAGCTAACCGAAAATGATGGGGATTATGCAAAACATTCAGGGATTTTTCCGTCCTCAAATGAAGCTTTGAAATTTTGCCTTGCAAAAAGAAGGAAAATCGGCTATAATAAAAACACAACATCAGTCAAAAAGGGTCCCGGTTTTCAAGCGGAGCGCCCGTGGTCACAGAAGAAAGGGGACCCAAACTATGGAAAGAATGCACCAGAAAGCCCACGAATCCGAAGTCCTGCAGCAGTACATTGGTTCCCTGCGGAAGCATATCCAAAAGGAATACACCATCAACCCCAAGCACTTCCGGGACGACATCAAGCTGGGCCTGCGCAACAGCGACGGCACCGGCGTTACCGTAGGCGTCAGCCAGGTGGGCTCCGTCCGGGGCTACACCGTGGAGGACGGGGTCCGTGTCCCCGCCCCGGGGCGGCTGTATTACCGGGGCATTGAGCTCAACGAAATCGTAGAGGCCCACCGCAAGGCCAACACCTTCGGCTTTGAGGAAGTGGCCTACCTGCTGCTCATGGGCTACCTGCCCACAAAGAAGGAGCTGGACCACTTCAACGATATCATGAACCAGGCCAAGACCCTGCCCAACGGCTTCACCGAGGACATGATCATGAAGAGCCCCAGCCGCAACATCATGAACAA